>CAYRVY010000066.1:0-8329 GCA_964427695.1 uncultured Flavobacteriaceae bacterium | reverse complement strand
ACTTTAAAATGATTTGAAAGATGATTTGTCCAGACGATGAATAATGCGGGTTAAGGAGGGTTTTATAAAGCATTATTTCAAGCCACAAAAACCTGTGGTTATTGAAAGTTTTATTGAAGATTGGTCTGCCTATCATAAATGTATTAACCTAAAATTAAGGGTTGTTTTATTAATTCGTTCACCTTTACATATACCAAATGCGACTCCCAACCACGATATAATAAGTAATCTATAAGTTTCTTCTTTTTCTTAAATTTGTTGGTTTCTTTAATTAAAATGGCCCTTTTTTCGGCTAAATCATTAAAAACCTCGATGTATTCAGCCTCTCTTATTTCGCTAAGTGCTTGATTTATATTAACTTTGCCAATACCTTTTCTCTTTAATTCTAAAGTTAAACGGCGTTTACCCCATTTCTTGATTTTAAACTTACCCCTTACAAATGTTTTGGCAAAACGTTCTTCGTTTAGATAGTTGTGCTGTAATAGATATACAATAATTATATCTATAGCTTCAGGAATCATATACATTCCCTTTAGCTTTTGTGTAACCTCTTTATGACAACGTTCTTGATATGCACAATAGTACTCAAGCTTTTTTTTGGCTTCGTCTATAGTGTAGGTTTTTTTTTGAAACATATTTCGATAGTTATCGGAACAAAAATAACAATTGTACTGTTAAAAAATGAAAAATATAATTGTTCTTATAGTGTTCCTTTTAGCTTTTAACTTAGGTTATGGACAAACTACATTGGCTGCCGGTGAAATAGCCATAACTGGTTTTAATGCAGACGACCCTGACCAATTTGCTTTTGTTTTATTAACAGACATTCTTAATACAACAGAGATAAAGTTTACTGACAATGGCTGGTTTGCAGTAGGAGGGTTTAGAAATAATGAAGGGACTGTGACATGGTTAGCAGACACAGATTATACTTGCGGAACTGAAATAATTATTGAAGATACTGGATTAAACACGTATTCTGCAACTTTTGGTTCTGCTTCAGAAACCGATGCTGGTTTTAGCTTATCAGCTAGTGGTGATCAAATTTTAGCTTATCAAGGGGCTGATGCTACACCTACTTTTATTTATGCTATAAATTTTGATAGTGCTGGTTGGTCTGATGCTATAAATGCAAACACAAGCGCCCTGCCAACAGGTTTAACAGATGGCACAACTGCTGTTAATTTAGGTGAAGCTGATAATGCAATCTATAATTGTACTTTCAACAATAATGAATCTTTAATTTTAGCTGGAATTTCAAATACTGTTTATTGGACAACAACAAATGGTACAGGAAATCAAAGTCTAACTTTGGGAAGTTGTATATATACTTGTGCTGTTGCATGTACAGGAGCAACTGTAACATGGAATGGCGTTTGGAGTGCAACTCCCGACTTAACAACTCCAGTTATTATTGCAGCCAACTATAATACTGCAAATGGTGGTGCTGAAATTAGTTTTAATGCGTGTAGTTTAACCATTGATGCTGGGTTTTCTTTAAGAATTGATAATGGTGATTATGTTAAAGTGCAAAACGATATTGTAGCTAATGGTAACATAACTGTAGAAACTCAAGGTGCTGTAATGCAAATTGACGATAGTGGCAGTGTGACTGAAAATGGAATAATAACAGTTATTAAAACTACTGCACCATCAAACGCTTGGTATGAATATACCTATTGGAGTTCTCCAGTTGAGGCAGAAACTATTGGTACAGCTTTATCTGATGCCGATGCTGATAGACGTTTTTGGTTTGATGCAAGTAATTTTCTAGACGCTACAATGGAAACTGGAAATAACAATGCCTCAGTTCCTGGGCAAGATGATATAGATGATAATGGAGATGATTGGCAACTGGCTGCTGGAACTGATACAATGACACCCGGAGTTGGTTACGCATCAACACAGTCTGAGTTCTCATGGAGTATTGCTCCAGGAACATCTAATAAAACTTTTGATTATAACTTTTTTGGTCCATTTAATAATGGTGTTATTACCGTTCCAGTAGTTAGAAATGACTCTGAAACTGCTGATACCAACTGGAATTTTATTGGTAACCCGTATCCATCTGCTATTGATATTGATGCTTTTTTTAATACCAATGTTTTTACTTTAAATGCAAGTGGTTTATTAGATGGTACAGTTTATTTATGGTCTCAAAACACGCCTCCTGATGCTAATACTAACGGAAACGAAGGGCAAAACTTTGCGCAATCGGATTATGCAATTATAAATGGAATTGGTCAAACTCTAGGTGGAGATGGGGTTACTCCAAATCGATTTATTCCTTCAGGACAAGGGTTTTTTGTATCATTTACAGATGCACAAGCAGTAAATACAGGTAATGTGATTTTTAACAACTCTATGCGCGTTACTGGAAATAACGACCAGTTTTTTAGAACTGTAAATTCAAAAATAAAAAGTGAAACCAATAAAGCTTGGATAAATTTAACATCAGATAATGGTATATTTAATCAAATTCTTGTAGGCTATGCAAATGGAGCAACAAATAATTTTGATGGTACATATTATGATGCGCCTAGAAATTTAGCAACCAGTGCTTCTGCTATATTATACACCATTATTGAAGGAAATACTAAAAAATTTGCTATACAAGGTAAAGCAGAAAATAGCATAAACGAAGAAGAAGTGATATCACTTGGTTTTAAAACCATTATAGATGTCCCAACTATTTACACCCTTTCTATAGCTCAACTAGAAGGGGATTTTTTAAATAACAATGATGTTTACTTAAATGATAATTTATTAAATACACTACACAATTTAAAGATAAGGGACTATAGTTTCACTTCAGAAGTTGGAGAGTTTAATGAGCGTTTTGAAATCGTTTTTAATGAAGAGGCATTGTCATTAGGCAATCAAACTCTTAAGAATATTGAGCTATCAATTATTGAGCTACAAAATGACGATGTGCAATTTAATTTATCTGGCAGCATCGATATGGCATCCATACAAATTATTGATTTACAAGGTAGAATACTATACAGTCTCAAAGCTACAGGAAACAGCAAAACTTACAATTTAACCAATTTAAACCAAGCGGTTTATATCGCCAAAGTGAACTTGGTTAATGGTTATGTGATTACTAAAAAGACAATAAAAAGATATTAAACTTTATTGAATTATATACTTAACTTCTGTTTCAAAAGTACGATGTTTACTGATGTTTTTAAATTCAAGAACCTTAATAATAGCTAAACTATGAATAAGTTATTGTGTTTAAAAATCTAAAAAAATATAAATCACTGGTTTTTATTGATTTAATATTTAAAATTAAGTACTCTAAGTTAATAACTCGTAAACTTTAATTGATGTTAATTGTATATGAAATTACAAACTATACTTTAGGGTAAAAATATAGTTTAACCCAGGCGCTGCAATACCCGAAGAGTACGATCTATAGCGTTGATTGGTAATATTCTCTATTGTTGCAATTACAGATATATACTTACTTATTTCATACTGTGATCTAAAATTTATAGTGTACCAAGATGGTGAATACGGATTTCCGTTTTTATCTTTAGCATACAAATATGCTTTATTAATTTCTGATGGTGCTAATTGGCTAAACGATAATTCTGAATTATACTCTACATATGCATCAAGTTTTAGTTTATTCATTTCCCAAATAAGATGTGTATCCCCAAAACCTGGTGAAACATGTCTTACAGGCACTTCAATACCGTTATCTTCTTCTTTCCCGCCAACAATACTGTACTGCGAATACAATTTAAAATACTTTGAGAAAGAAATTTTTAGCCCTGCTTCAAATCCATAAATCCAAATTTTAGATGCATTTTGGATGGCTTGTACATTACTTAACTCGCCATCATAAATAATTTCGGTTTCCCCGTTAATACTAAAATCTCGTCGCACTAAAGCATTATCTAAATACGTATAGAATGTTGCTAAATCTATAACTACATTTTTATTGAAATTTAAAGCCAATCCAATCTCTGCATTGTAAGCATATTCGGGTTTTAAATTTGCATTGGGTACAACTACTGAGCCAGGTTCTGAGTCAAAAACTTTACCAATATCGTCTATATTTGGTGCTCTAAATGCTGTTGATACATTTAGTTTCCATTGCAAGGTGTTATTTGGAGCCCAACTAATTCCTGCCGTTCCAGTTAAAGCTCCAGTATTTAGATTAGCATGATTAAATGGTAAATTTAAAAAAATGTTATTATCCTTAAAATCTGCTTTAATAAAAATTGCGTTATATCTAAACCCAGATTGTAAAGTGAATTTTTTGTTTGGTTTAAATTTATAACTTATATAAGATGCTAAAGATTGCCAATTAGAGCCATTTGGATATCTGGAAGCAATTTGCTGAATGTTATTATTTGTTATGTTTTCTTCTTCTCCATTGGAGCCTACTGTGTTGTAAATATACTCGGCTCCATAATACAATTTTGAGCTTTCGGTAATGGTTTTTTCAAAATCTATATTGGCTGAAACAGCATCTACATTTTCTTTTCTTGTACGTCTTGTTTCTGAATTTAAATTTCTATCAATTCTGCTTTCTTGAAAATTTTGATATGCTGCAGTTACTTTAATCTTATCGAACAGATTAGAACGACTACTCAATTTTGTGATTTGAAAATTTCCTAAAAACCAACGTTGTGGTCCATAAAACCATTCGGCAGACCTTAGTTCGCCTCTTCTATATCTTATAAGCCTATCGTATCTTGGATAATTTGAAGTTGCAGAATAATGCAAACCTAAATCAAAACTCAATGTCTTATTGGCTTTATAATGCGCTTTTTGAAGGAAATTGATTTGATTGTATCCAGAGAATTTTTGAATTCTCTGGTTTTTATTTTCAATAATATTGTCCTCTTCGTTTATTGTTTCAACATATTTTAGTCTTAAATAGTCATCCGGACCATACTTCCCCATTTTTAAATCTTCAAAATCGGTATAACTCACACTAGTTAAAAAAGCCAGTTTTTTATAACCTAAATTAAAGTCTATATGTGCAGTATTTTCATTGTTTGCACTTGAATATCTTAAAATTGTATTGCTTTTAAAAACCAATTTACCTGACTCTGATAATTTTGGTTTTTGTGTATAAAAATTCATGACTCCACCAATAGCATCACTGCCATAGATTACAGAACCTGCTCCAAAAATTATTTCGGTTTTTTGTATTGCAAATGGATTAATAGAAATTACATTTTGTAAATTCCCTCCTCTAAAAATAGCGTTATTCATTCTTACACCATCTACCGAAATTAAAAGCCTGTTGGTTGAAAAACCTCTTATCATTGGGCTTCCTCCTCCTAATTGGCTTTTTTGTATAAAAACTTGACCGTTGTTTCGTAATAAATCTGCACTTGTTTGTGGATTTGTAAAAAAGATATCTTCTGCCTTAATACTAATTATTTTTTGAGGCACTTCTCTTTTGCTTTGCTCAAATTTTGATGCTGAAATTACTATTTCATCTAAATATTGTGGCTTCATTTTTAAATAAACCACTTGAGGAATTTGAGATTTAATATAAGTTAAATTAATATGTGATATATGCTGAAATGTTATTTTTTCATTATCGTTAAAAAGATTAATAAGTACTTTCCCATTGGCATCTGAAACAAAAAATTTTGTTTTAGAATTATTATATATGTTTACTCCAACTATAGGCTCGTTAGTCCTTTGGTCTAAAATAGTAACCTCTTGCGCATGAGTGGCAAAAAGAGTTAAATATGAAATGAGAACAACTAAATACTTCATTATTAGCTAAAAACCTGATTTAAAACAGTTAATGACTTAGGCGTTTTAAAACCGTCCAAATGTAGTTTAAAGTATAGTAAAATCATATCTAAAAAATTTCTTTTGTGGTCAGTATTAATATCGAGAACATTATCTACATCAAATTTCATGCCCAAAAAATGTTTTAATAAATCTAAATTATGCCCAGAAATACAATATCTATTTGTGTTTTTAAGCTGAAATATTCCACCTTCAAGATTAAAAAAGGGAGCCTCTTTTATTGAAAAATCTGGGTAAAACCCAAGATATTTAGTAAGCTCTATTAAAAACAATAAATGAAAATTGGAGTTGGTTTCGTTCTCATCGAAACAAATAAGAGATGTTTCCAAAAAACTATATAACAGTTTATTTCCCTCTTCTTCTTTTAAGATATTTGTCAAAATTTCGGAAAGAAACATCACTATTGCGCTCTTAATTACATTTGTATGTAAGGTTGAGTAATTATACTGAAGTTTAATGTCTCTTAAGTATTGCAGAGAACGTTTTTCTTTATGATCTGCTTGAATTTCTAATACCGTTAATAACTGAAAGTAAGCTGGTTTAAATTTCCCTTTTTTGTTATTTAATGCGTTTTTTAATAAATAACTTTTGACTCCAAATTTTTCAGTATAACATTTAACTATTAAATCATGGTCTTTATACCTAAATTTAGAAAGTACTATTGCCTTTGTTGAAACAAGCATTATCTAACTATCATTAATTTTAAAACTCTGGTTTCAAAGGTATCTAAATCGGATAACATAATAAGATATACTCCAGATGCTACAGAATTATTGGCAAGGTTTTTTCCGTTCCAGTATGCAGTTCCTCCATCTATTTCTAAATTATACCCTTTATGTCTTAAATTCCTTCTTGATTCGGCTTCGGCAACAAGATTTCCTTCAATATCTGTGATTTTTATATTTACATTTTCGCTTATCCCTTTTATTTTAACTTTATCTTGTACAGTATTGAAATTTGGGCGAACTGGATTAGGGTAAACATAAGCGTTAGCTAAATCTCCTTGAGGTAAAGAGCTCCCAGAGCTAAAAGACAATAATCCTCTATCAGTAGCTATATACACTAAACCATTTTCATTGTCGATTGATACATCATTAACGTTATTTGAAGGCAAAGGTGAGTTGTCTTTTGTAAAATGATAAATGGTTTCCTGACCATTTGGAGAAAAATAAAATAATCCAGCTCCAAGTGTAGCTACCCATTTATTGTTAGAACCATCTACTTTAATATCTGATATAAATTGATTTTCTAATAATTCTTTTGGAATACCATCTTCTAAAATAATTATAGCATCTGTACTTACATCATCGTCTGTAAAAAAATTTGATGTGTTATATAATACTCTCAAACCTTTTATGGTTCCTATCCATAGTTGGTTTCTATTATCTAAAGCTAATGCACGAACTGTTTTATTTGGTAAATTCCCACCATCTTCACTAATGTTTTTTAATAATTGATTCCCATTATTATTAAATCCAATAATTCCGAGTGAAAATGAGGCAATAAAAATAGTCCCAGAAGGCTCAATAATAATCTCTTCAAATCCTAAATTACCAAAAATCACATCCGCAATTAATTCTGAAAAATCATAACTTCTCCATTGATTCGTATTTGGGTCGTATGACTTTAAAGGTTTATCTATTAATGACGTAATTGACCATAACAATCCATTATTATCAAAAGTAGTTCCTGAAACTCTAATGCTTTTAAAGTTTGGATTACCTGTTAGTATTATTGACTCTAACCCACTATTGGTGTCATCATGTCTTATTGTTGGTACATCATTATTAATCTCTAACAATCCATCTTGAAATGAACTAATAAATACTTGCCTTGAGTTAAGAGGGTTTATTGAAATAGCGTTTAAATTTCTAGAATTAAATACACTATCAAACGGAATATTAGTCCATTGTTCGATTTGTAAATAACTCACTCCAAATCTCCTCATTGGACTAGGATTATAGTCAAACGTATAATCTCCATAAGTAGCCCAAACTTTATTATAAGCAGTCTGTATTGAAAAGGTGTTATTTCGTAACGGACCATCTGGATGAATTTCGACAAACTCAAAAGGGTTTATAATTGTCGCTCTTAATATTCCAAAATCTTTTGTGCCTATATATATGCCTTCATTGGTAGTTACAGCAGATGTAAACTCTGTATTAAAATTTGGACTAACAGATGAGCTTGATAATAAATTAAAATTGCTGTCATAAACAAATATTGTATTATTTGTAGTTACTACAAGGTTGTTGTTTGAAGACTTTAAATCTATCGGTCTGGTAGCATAGGGAAATAATTCGTAAAGAATGTTATTATTAATTTCATAAATTTTGTTGTTGAGTCTAGTTGTATATAGTTTATCTTTTAAGGTTTCAATTCCTAAAAAATTTCCAATCACAATTCGTGTCGTCCATTCTTGATAATCAATTAAGCTATTACTCGTTATAGAAGCTGACCTAATGCCACTATTACTCATACAAGCTGCATAAATATTATCTCCTAAAATTGCAGTTTGACTTACAATAATTTGTGT
>CAYRVY010000065.1:0-8348 GCA_964427695.1 uncultured Flavobacteriaceae bacterium | reverse complement strand
GGTTGTTTTGATAAAGTCATAGCTTCTCTGTAACCTATTACTTTTTCACCATCTTGTGGTAAACTGGGTAGCTCACGAGAACGTGCTCCAGTGGCAATAATTATATGGTCTGCACTATATTCTTTTCCATCGACATCAATCTTTTTCCCAGTCTTTAATTTCCCAAAACCATTAATGACATCAATCTTATTTTTCTTCAATAAAAACTGAACGCCTTTACTCATTCCATTAGCAATATCTCGACTACGTTTTACCACAGCATTAAAATCTTTATCATATTCTTTTACAGATAAACCATAATCTTCGGCATGTTTTAAATATTCAAAGACCTGTGCAGATTTTAATAGTGCTTTAGTAGGGATACAGCCCCAATTTAAACAAACTCCGCCAAGACTTTCTTTTTCTACAATTGCTGTTTTAAATCCTAATTGTGATGCTCTAATTGCTGTTACATAGCCACCTGGACCACTTCCAAGAACAATAATATCGTATTTACTCATTTGAATTTTTTTAGTCGATTTTTGAAGTCACAAATTTAAGGAATTTCAAAATTATAAAATCCAGATTCCAATTTTATTTGTGTTAGGTTTTGTAATTTGGTGTTTAAATTTTATGATTTTAGGATTATAGATCATCAGTAAAATGTCGCTTTCCTTTGGCTTTACTAAACTTTTCTTTGTTGTAAGTAACTGATTGCCATTTTGGTACTGATAAAGATTTCCAATTGTTAGCTTTTATCATTTTGCCAACAAAAACAATTTGACCAATATGATAAGGATAGTGTGACAATTGCCTGTTAATAGCTTCGGTTACTGTATGTCCTTGATTGCGAATGTAAATAATCTGTTCTAAATCATTTTCGGTTAAAGATGATATAGCTATAAAGAAACAACTCCAGCCTTTTTCCCAAGCTTCGAGCATATCTTCTTTTGTCGTATATGCATTTTCAAATTCTGTGTCACGTTGTCTCCATTCTTTTTCGCCATCTTCAATTAAAAAATTTGTCCAGCGAGATAGCATATTTCCTACAATGTGTTTTACTATTAAGGCAATACTGTTACTTTCAGCATTGTATTGCCAATAAATCTCAAGATTATTTAATTGCTCAAAAGTTTTGTCCCCAAGCATTTTATAATATTCAAATTGTTTAATACTGCTACTTAAATAACTGTTACTCATTATCTTAAAAATTTATACTTAACGAATTCACACAGTAACGCTCTCCGGTTTCAGTTGGACCATCGTTAAACACATGACCGAGATGACTTCCACAGTTAGAACAAACAATTTCGGTTCGTAACATACCATGAGATTTATCGAGTATTCGCTCTACTGTGCCTTTTATAGCATTATCAAAACTTGGCCAACCACAGTGTGCATCAAATTTGCTATCGCTTTTAAATAATTGCTGATTACAAGCAGCACAACTGTAATTACCTTTTTCAAAATGAAGGTTGTATTTTCCTTTATGTGGGGTTTCAGTTCCTTTTGTTCTTAAGACTCTATATTGTTCGTCTGAAAGCTCAGAACGCCACTCTTTTTCGGTTTTATTGATATTGTATTTACTCATTCTTTTTTGGAATAAATTTTAAGGCTGCACCATTTATGCAATGTCGCTTGCCAGTAGTATCTCTCGGACCATCTTTAAATACATGACCAAGATGACCTCCACAAGTTGCACAATGTTCTTCGATACGAGCATAACCTAAATCATAATCTGTAGAAAAGGCTACACTATTTTTTATTTCTCTGTCAAAACTAGGCCATCCTGTGCCAGAATCAAATTTATATTCGCTATCGAATAGAGGTGTTTCACACGCAGCACAAACATATATTCCCAGCTCGTAATTTTTATCTAAAGGACTCGAAAAAGCAGGTTCTGTTCCTGCTTGCCGCAATACATAATACTGTATTTCTGTTAGTTGTGCTTTCCATTCGACATCAGATTTTGTGACAGGAAATACTTTTTGTTCTTTTTTTTGTTGTGCTGGAGAATTACAATTAAAGAATGTTAAGAATACTGTAAATATGATTAATCTTTTCATTGTTGGATAAAATTAAGTTATTTATATAATGTAGTCGTTAAAAAGCATAAAGTCTTATAATAATTAGTTTAATTTTATGTTAGTCTCTGAATTTATGCTGAAGGTAAGGTAAAAAGGAATGTTTAAATATTGCCAATTCTAAAAAACAACTATGAAACTAAAAATCGTTTTTTCATTGTTATACGATAAAAAACCACTGATGCGATTAATCCAATGATTGTAAAGCCAGCTAAAGCTAAAAACACATGTTGATGACCTAATTCGCCTGGCGAATTATCTAATAAAACACCTATCATGGGACCAGAAAAAATATCTGGTGTATATCCAACAATCGAAATAAAACCAACTGCTGTTCCAGTTAAAGCTAAGGGTATTTTTCCTTCTTCCATAGCTGCAAAATACAGTACTCTTGCAGAATATACGCCTAAAGCCATTAAGCCAATAGATAAGCCAAAAAGCAAAGTGGTTTGTTCGTTTATTATTCCTGATGCAAAAATTAAACTTGTAATTAGAGTTAGAAAGAAACCAATAATTAACCATAAAGATGCTCTGGTTTTATCTGCTAATAATCCAATAACTACACCAATAATTGGTCGCATATAAAGCAAAGAGGTTCCAACTTTGGCAGATTCTATATCATCATAAAGCATAACGTCTTTAGCATATAAGCTAAATACATCAGTCATTTTATAACCTACATAAGCACACAAGATTATTACCATCAGCAACCAAACAGAAGGAATTTTCATAATCTTTTTAAAATTAGATTTAGTCAAAACATTTGAACTCTTTTTGTTTAATGTTTCAGTGACTTGTAATGGTTTTAAAAAATAAAAAGATAGAATCCCAATAATACTAACTATAACAGACGAAAATAAAATTACATAATGAAAAGCTTCTTTTCGTTCATGCAATGAAGTTTCAGAAATATCTACATCAATAAACAGAGAAAAAATTAATATACCAACAGACCCAAATCCTGCTGCTACTAATCCACGACCACCATCTAAAAAACCAAAAGCAATACCTTGCTTTTTTTCTCCTCCCCAAATTCTTGTGGCTTTTATCATGGAAGCCCAAAATAGAAATATGGTTGTAAACCCCCAATACCCAAATAAATATTTTAAGTGTGAATAATCAGGATATGTTGACAGATAAACACCTCCAATTGCTGTGAGTACTAATGCTACAGACATTAAATATCTTGGATGAAATTTATCGGCTAATGGTCCTCCAAATAGATAAGAGAATAATGCAACTATACCGTAAATAGAAAAACAAGTTCCCAATTGTAAGTTGGTAATATCGAAAACTTCTAAATAAGTTGGTCTGAAAATACGTGCTAAAACAAATGGCAAGATAAAAACAGCTTCACCTGAAAGAATAAGGAGAATAATAACGTAAATAGGTTGTTTTGTTTTATGTTTTTGCATTTCTAAACTTGAATTACTCCTAAATTAAACGGCTTTTCAATAGGGGCATGGTTTGCAGCTTCAATTCCCATGCTAATCCATGTTCGAGTGTCAATTGGATCTATAATAGCATCAGTCCAAATGCGGGCAGCAGCATAATAAGGAGATATTTGGGTGTCATACCTCGATTTAATCTTGCTATGTAGTGCTTTCTCTTTTTCTTTTGTAAATTTTTCACCTTTATTTTCCAGTGATGTTTTTTCTATTTGAAGCAATACTTTAGCAGCAGTATTGCCACCCATTACAGCAAGTTCAGCACTCGGCCACGCTACAATAAGTCTTGGGTCGTAGGCTTTTCCACACATTGCATAATTGCCAGCACCATAACTATTACCAATAATAACTGTGAATTTTGGGACTACAGAATTACTTACTGCGCTAACCATTTTAGCACCATCTTTAATAATGCCTCCATGTTCACTTTTACTGCCAACCATAAACCCTGTAACATCTTGTAAAAAAACTAACGGAATTTTCTTCTGATTACAATTGGCTATAAAACGTGTGGCTTTAACAGCACTATCAGAATAGATAACACCTCCAAACTGCATTTCTCCCTTTTTGGTTTTTACTACTTTACGTTGGTTGGCAACAATACCTACAGCCCAGCCATCGATTCTGGCATAACCTGTTATTAGTGTTTTACCAAAACCAGCTTTATATTCGTCGAATTTTGAATCATCTACTAATCGTTTTATGATTTCCATCATATCATATTGATCAGCTCTGGATTTTGGAAGAATACCATAAATACCTTCTGGATTTTCTTTTGGTTTTATAGATTTAATTCTATTATATCCAGCTTTATCAAAATCACCAATTTTATCAACGATATTTTTAATAGTATCTAAAGCATCTGCATCGTCTTTGGCTTTGTAATCTGTAACGCCAGAAATTTCGCAATGTGTAGTAGCTCCACCAAGTGTTTCGTTATCAATACTTTCGCCAATAGCAGCTTTAACTAAATAACTACCTGCAAGAAAAATGCTTCCTGTTTTATCTACAATAAGTGCTTCGTCGCTCATAATAGGAAGATAAGCACCACCAGCAACACAGCTTCCCATTATAGCCGAAATTTGTGTTATTCCCATACTACTCATAATAGCATTATTTCTGAAAATACGACCAAAGTGTTCTTTATCTGGAAATATTTCATCTTGCATAGGAAGATAAACTCCAGCCGAATCGACTAAATAAATGATTGGCAAGCGGTTTTCTATGGCAATTTCCTGAGCACGGAGATTCTTTTTTGCAGTAATAGGAAACCAAGCACCAGCTTTAACAGTTGCATCATTGGCAACAACAATACATTGCTTCCCTTTAATATATCCTATTTTAATAACAACACCTCCAGAAGGGCAGCCACCATGTTCAAGATACATATCCTCTCCAGCTAATGCAGCTATTTCAATACACTTAGAGTTTTTATCTAACAGATAATCAATACGTTCACGAGCAGTCATTTTGCCCTTGGCATGATGCTTCTCAATACGAGATTTACCACCACCAAGTTTTACCTTAGCTAATCGTTTTGTTAATTCGGAAATTAAAAGTTTATTATGATCTTCTTTTTCATTGAAGTTGATATCCATATTATGTATTGTTTGCTGCTAAAGTACAAAAGTTGTAATTCCTGTGAAAACAGGAATCTTAATAATTATATATTACATGGAAATATATTCCTTGGAATATATAAATATTTTTAATACATTTGTCAAAATTAATTTTAAGTGATGAAAAACATAATAGCCTTTGCTGGGAGTAACAGTAAAAACTCCATTAATAAACAATTAGCAATTTATGCTGCAAATCAGATTAATAATTTTGAAATTAAAGTATTAGATTTAAATGATTTTGAATTGCCACTATATTGTATTGACTATGAAACAGAACATGGAATTCCGGATAATGCTCAAAAGTTTTTAGATCAGATAAAAGCATCAGATGGTATAGTATTATCTCTTGCTGAACATAATGGTGCCTATTCAACAGTGTTTAAAAATCTTTTTGATTGGATGTCGAGAATAGATGGAAAACTTTGGAGTGATAAGCCAATGCTATTGATGGCTACATCGCCTGGAGGTAGAGGAGGAGCCACTGTACTTGAGATTGCAAAAGGAAGATTCCCTCATATGGGCGGGAATATTATTGCAGATTTTTCGCTACCTTTATTTACGCAAAATTTTTCAGAAAATAGTATTGTTGATGTTAAATTAAAACATGATTTAGCAGAAGCTATTTCTAAATTTAAGACTGCTATTTATTAATTTAAAACATCTATTATGAGTTCAGAAAGAGAAATAATAAAGGAATACACAAACGGAGAGTTAACTATTATCTGGAAACCTAAAACTTGTATTCATGCTGCAGAATGTGTACATAGACTTCCAAAAGTTTATAATCCAGACCTTAAACCTTGGATTAAAGCTGAAAACGCTTCAACTCAAGAGCTGAAAGAGCAAATTGAAGCATGCCCATCAGGAGCCTTATCATATAGAATAAATAACCAAAAAAATAATAAAGAAATGGAAACAGAAACTAAAGTAGAAATATTAGAAAACGGTCCATTATTAATACATGGTGTAATGGAAGTTACTAATTCAAATGGTAACAAAGAAAAAAGAGAAAAGACCACAGCATTTTGTAGATGTGGCGTTTCACAAAACAAACCTTATTGTGATGGAGCTCATAAAAAAGCTGAATTTAAAGGCTGATTAATGGGAGATATTTCAAATGATATAAATTCAAAGTTTTCTAATAATAAAATTAAAGCATTATTAAATATTATTTATACAGCGAATTGGATTAATAGTCATCAAAATATTTTTTTTAAACCTTATGGTATTTCTCCTCAGCAGTATAATATCTTACGAATATTAAAAGGTGCAAAAGAGCCCCTAAAAGTTCAAGTTGTTAAAGATAGAATGTTAGAGCGTTCTCCAAATGCAACACGTTTAATGGATAAATTATATGGGAAAAGTTTAATTCAGCGTATTGCTTGTCCAGATGATAGAAGAGTAGTTCATATTAAAATCACCGATAAAGGATTAAAATTATTACAAGAGGTTTCTAAAAGTTATAATGACGATTTATTAGAAAATTTAACCGAAAAAGAAGCATTACAATTAAGTAATCTGCTAGATAGAATAAGATAAAAACAAGATCTTCAATGAAACTTAATACCATAAAAAAAGTTGGAAGAAGTGATTTTACAAATATGGGTACAATACAATTACGGCAACCCATACCAACGAAGCAAATAGAAATGATAGATCCATTTGTGTTATTACACCATTATGGTCCATATACGATTAGCGAAGAAAGTAATCCGTTTGATTTAGGTCCGCATCCACATCGAGGATTTGAACCTGTAACATTTTTAATACAAGGCGAGCAATTGCATCGTGATTCTTTAGGAAACGAAAGTGTTGTAAAAGCAGGAGATGTACAATGGACAACAGCAGGACGTGGTATTATTCATGCCGAAGGGCCAACAAAAGAATTTGTGCAGCGAGGAGGTACTCTTGAAGGAATCCAGTTGTGGTTGAACTTACCTGCAGAAAAGAAAATGATACAAGCTAATTATCAGCATATAAAAAAAAAAGAATTTTCTGTTGTTACTTCTAAAGATAATAAAGTGAAAATTCAAATTATTGCAGGAAATTTAGAAAATAAATCAGGAAAGATAAAAACACAAACTCCTGTGAGTGCATTTATGATTGATATTGAAAAAGACGGATATTATGAGTTAGAAGTTTCTAAAGACGAGCAATCACTAATATATCTATTGCATGGAAATGTAATTATTAATGATACGACTATTCTTCTGGAAGACGAAAATCAGCTTTTAGAATTTCATCAAGATGGTGACGGGTTTTCAATAAAAGGAAATGAAAAGAGTAAATTACTATTTTTATCTGGAGTTCCATTAAAAGAGCATGTTACAAGTTGGGGACCTTATGTCATGAATACTCAAACTGAAATCATGGAGGCAATGCGAGATTACCAACAAGGTAAGATGGGATTTCTTCCAATGAGTTAATTTTAATTCCTATTAAAATGGGAAATATTTTTATAAACCTCACGAGTTTTAAAACCTGTGAGGTTTCAAATAAAAGTCATAACAACTAAACAAAGCATTCTTAAATAGGATGTTTTTTTTATTAAAAAAACACGATATTTGCTTTTCATTTAGCGCAAAGGATATCAGCGAAAACTTTTTTTGTCAGTTCGAGTTTTCAAGGCAAAATATCGAGAACAAGTAAAAGGTATAGTTAATAACCTGATTCTCCGAAGTATTGACTGAAGAAATATGCGTCAAAAAACTAATAAATTATGGCAATGAATAAAAACACAGTGTTAGCTTGGGCTACCACAATTATGATTTTTGTAGGATTAGGATTAATTGCTCTTGGAGCATTTAGATACGACGAAGTTGCAGGTTGGGGATTTGCTGCTGTTGGAGTTGGCTTTTTTGCAATAGCTTGGGTGTTTAATGCATTAAAAGGACGTGTTTAAAAGTTAATGGTTCATAGTTTGTAGTTATTCGAAAATGGGACGTATTGTAAAATTTGAAGATTTAGAAGTTTGGCAGAGAGCTAGAGTTATTTGTTCTTTTGTTGAAGATTTATTTCAAAATACTGGAATTGGAGATAATTATAGACTTCGTAACCAGATGGAAGGAAGTTCTGGTTCAATAATGGATAATATAGCTGAAGGTTTTGATAGAGATGGAAATAAAGAGTTTCACAATTTTTTAAGCTATTCAAAAGGATCAGCTAGCGAATTAAAATCTCAAGTTTATAGAGCATTTGATAAAAAATTAATTACT
>CAYRVY010000064.1:0-8367 GCA_964427695.1 uncultured Flavobacteriaceae bacterium | reverse complement strand
TGAAGCGTTTTTTAATTTGTAAGCATGTGGTTTACAAACACCACACACTTATTTTAAAAGGAGTGTTTGTGAATCGAAAAAAAAAGTAGTATAGTTTTTCGGTTTTTTTCTAGATTAGAAAAATAAATCTTAAAACATTTGTATAACACATTGTTATTTTCTAAATTTGTTTAGAATTATAAAATAATACAATTTATGAAAGTTCAAACAGCATTTAGATTAGACGAAAACTTATTGGAAAAGATAAAGGAAAAAGCAAAAGCAAAAAAAAGAAGTCTTAATAATTATGTTGAGTATTTATTATTTTGTGATATTGGTGATGTTCCAAATGACACAACTCGTAAAGCAATAAATGATGCAAAAAATGACATTGATTTAACAATAATAGATAATTTACAGGCATACAAAAACGCATTAATTAAAGATTTAATTTAATGTATGTTTTAAAGGAAACAACTCAATTTAAAAAAGACTTAAAGAAAATTATTAAAAGAAACTATAAAGACTTTGAATTAACTTTTGAAGTGTTAGAAATTCTTAAAATAAAGGGAGTAGGTGGTATTCCAATTCAAATGAAACCTCACAAGTTAAAAGGGAATTTTAAAGATAATTGGGAATGCCATATTAAACCCGATTTATTAATTATTTGGATTCAAATAGAAACTCCTAAAGTAATTAAATTAATAAGACTAGGCTCACATTCAGAGCTCTTTTAAAAATAGTGAAATTAAAAGATTAGAAAACAATTTATTTATTTGCTTAATTCAAGTTGTAAATGCAACTTTTTGTTTTAAAATAATTCTAATTGTGTTGGTGGTGCTTCTTTGGGCACTTCGGCTCTTCCCCAAAAATTCATAATATGTCCGAATTGCTTATCGGTTATTCGTAAAACGCTTACTTTTCCTAAAGGAGGTAATAGCCTTTTTATTCTTTTTTCGTGTACGTCTGCACTTTCACTACTGGCACAGTGCCTAATATAAACCGAGTATTGCATCATGGCAAAGCCATCTTTTAACAAATTTTTTCTAAAACCTGCCGCATTTTTTCTGTCTTTAGCTGTGTTTGTCGGTAAATCAAAAAATACAAATAACCACATAATTCTATAACCGTTTAGTTCCATAATTTTGGATATTTAATCTTCTTACGTTTGCCACTAAAGCATTGTTGCAACGAGCTTGCCGTTTTTTGTAAGGCAACCATTAAAGGACTCTTTTCAGTTTTAAAATATACTGTTCGAGTTAAAATTTGTAACAATTCAGATTTGATTTGAGTATTTAATTCTTGTTCATCATAGCCTTGCATAAGTTCATAAACTTTTTCGTCAACAAGAGGTCTAAAAGGTTCCATGATATCATCTGCTAGAGCAAAGGCATTGTATTTGCTTTTATGATGAATGCCTAAAGTGTTTAGCAAACCACTACCAGATAAGGCTCTGGCAGTTGCAGCTCTTAAAATGGCATATCCATAATTAAGAAAGTTGTTTGGATAATTGCCAAAGCGTTCTCTTTTAAAACTAATTTCAAAAAAAGATTTCCAATAAAAATTTGCTGCAACAGCTTCCATATTTGTAGTATCGCCACTTAACACTTTACTTGCTAAAAACTCAAAATTATTTTTCTTATTAGTATTTTTCTCAAGTAAAATACCTTGATTGTTAATTTTCTCGACAATGGTTTGTTGCCACAATTGTTTTTTTAGAGGTAAACTGGCATTCATTTGATTTTTGAAAATTTCATGCTGTATATGATGACTGTTTAGGTTTAAAAACATTCCATTTGGTAAGTGTGTTTTATTACATATTATCACTGAAGCATTATTTTCAACAAGCAAGTTTAAAGCTGTTATACTAATATAAACTTCTGGATTATCAATCACTAAAAAGCCTATATCTTCAATTGGTATGCTTGCTTCCCGAGCTTCGTTTTTAATTATTAATTGTAAGTTTTTGCAAGTAACACTACTTTTTTTTTCGATTAAAATAGATTTTTTTATCATTTTGATTTTTTAAATATTAAAAAAATTAAACTAAAAACAGGAGAAGCTGTAGTTGTTTAAAATTTTGTAACTTACTGCAAATTAATCAATTAATATTTTAGACATGAAGATTTTAAAATATATAGTAGCTCTTACTATATTAATGATTGTATTTACCTCATGCAAAACTAAAAAAAAAGAAAAACCTGCTGAAAAACTAACAGAATATATAATTGAAGTAATCGCTAAAGATTTTACCTTTACTGTAGATTCTGTAATTCCGTCTGGATGGTCTACTTTCCGAATGAAAAATATTGGTATTATGGAACATTTTTTCTTTATGACCAAGTTACCTAATACCATCACTTTTGATGATTATGTAAATGAAGTTGGTGCTGCATTCGGTAAATCTTGGAATGCGTATAAAGATGGCGAAGTAGATAAGGCAGGAGCCTATGGTATTTTAGGCGCTAACCTGCCAGCTTGGTATGCCAACGCTAAATTAATGGGAGGAATTGGTATGATTTCTGGTGGAGAAACAGGAATTACAACAATGAAATTAACACCTGGTAATTATGTTATGGAATGTTACGTTAAAGCCTCGAACGGACAGTTTCATTCAGAATTAGGAATGATAAACCCAATTAGAGTGTCGAATGTTGCTACGCAAATGACTCCTCCTGAAGCCAATGTTGAGGTAATACTTACTAACCAATCTATAGAAATTAAAGGCAATGTTGTAGCAGGAGAAAATGTTATTGCAGTTCATTTTAATGAGCATCCAGAAGTTGGTTTGGGTAATGATATTCATTTAATTAAAGTTGATGAAAACACAAATATGGATGATGTTACATTTTGGATGGATTGGTTAAATATTGGCGGATTAACCTCACCAGGACCTGCTATATTTTTGGGAGGAGCTAATGAAATGCCAGTTGGTTACATTGCCTATTTTAATTGTAATTTAGAGCCAGGAGAATATGCTTTTGTAGCAGAGACTCCTATTGGAAGATTTGAAAAGTTTACAGTAAAATAATGTACTCAAGATGCATCTTTTTCATGCATTTTAAGTCTTATAGGTATAACATAAAAAAGATATTATGAAAAGTAAAAATTGTACTTGCACTTGCACAGGCTGTGCAGATGGACAATGCCAAAATTGTACTTGCGAAAATTGTTCATGTAGTGGTTGTAATTGTTAGTTAAAAATTTAGACTAATTAAGTGTAAGCGATTCGTTATAATAAGATGTTTCGTTTACACTTAAAATTATATGAATTAATGACAACACAACACATTTGGGAGAGCTATCATCGAGAAGTAAAACAATTCATTATGTCTAAAATAAAAGATGAAGATATAGCAAATGATTTGTTGCAGGAAATCTTTATAAAAATTCATACTAAAAAAGAAACCTTGGAGAATATAGGTAAGCTCAAATCTTGGATATTCACAATTGCACGAAATACGGTTTTAGATTATTTTAAGCAAAGTACCAAAACACGTGAGTTTTTTGATACTGATAGTATTTTAGAAGAGGAGAAAATGCTGCATAACAAAACCGATTGTTTGCATGGAATTATAAAGCACCTGCCTAAAAAATATAGAGACCCTTTATTTCTTTCCGATATAAAAGGAATGAAACAAGCAGCTACAGCCCAAAAACTTAAATTAAAACTATCCACAACAAAATCTCGTATTCAACGAGCAAGAAAACAAATAGCTCAAGCCTTTATGGAATGTTGTGATTTTAAAATAAACCAAAAAGGATTTTTGGTAGGAGAGCTTAAAGACAAAGAAGAATGTAAATTGTGTAGTTAAAAATTATAAAGTTAACATCCAATGACGCTGTAATTTTCTAAACTTTTTAAGCTCTTGTCGTAAAATAGGCAAAAAATCTTTGCCATTACTATTACTTTTTTCTAAACGCAAACAATTTTTGTCTAACAGCTTGGCTAGTCGATTAACCCTTGCAAAGTGTTGGTGTTTTTTATCTGAAAATTGCTCTACCTCTGCCTTTATAATTTCTGGTACTATTGATTCAGATTGCATAACAATATCTCCAGAAAAATAAATGTGCTTATCTTCGGTGCCATTAACCTTTAAAGGTGCTAAATCATAATTTAAATAGCTGGATATTTTCCGTGAAAGCGAAAAAATCTCTAATGCCTTTTTATAAATTGGCAAATCTAACAAATGAGATGGAGCAGTATATAACATATTTTTCTAGCAATTATGCAAATTTACATCGTAAACTAAGTTTTTACATTTAATATTTAAGGTTATATAGTTAATTATATTAAACAAATATTATTTTTACGCATAAATTCTTTAAAAATGAAACATTCATAAATAATAATAAAATTAGATAGTAAAATGATTATATGAATGTTACATATGACGATTAAAAAAACAATAAATGTGAACAGATGAAATTAGATAAAATTAACTGGGAAATATTAGAATCTTTACAACGAAATTCCAGACAATCAAATACCGAAATTTCTAAACGTGTAGGCATTTCTTCTCCTGCTGTGGCAGAACGGATTCGTAAAATGGAAGATGCTGGAATAATTGAAGGCTATTATACAAAACTATCTTATTTTGAAACAGGAAATCAATTAACAGCCATAATAACCCTTCGTGCTTTTATGGGGAGATTAAAACCGTTTCTTGTAAAAGTAAAGTCCTTTAAAGAAATCATTAATTGTTATAGAATTACTGGTAATGAAAACATTGTCATGAAAGTTGTTTTAAAAGATCAAAAACATTTAGAACAATTTATAGATCAATTAATAGTATATGGTGAAACAAGAACACAAATTGTACTCTCGAACATTATTGAAAACAATCCAATTATTAAACCTAACTAATCCTTAATTCCTGGCTGCTTTAATTTCCAATTGGTTTTCACTTTTTCTGCATCTACCATAGCTTTTACGTCTGCTAATAAACGTTTGGCATCGTAAATAACACCATCTTTTATAGTGTATTTTACACCTCCAACACGAACGACTTCATTATCTTCGGTTAGTTTTATTGCTCCAGTTCCATATAATACTTTTAGATTAACAAGTGGATTTTCTTCAACAATAACAAAATCGGCTAACTTGCCAATTTGAACAGATCCAATTTTATCATCCCAACCCAAAGCTTCGGCGCCATTTAAAGTGGCTGCACGAATTACTTCTAAAGGATGAAATCCAGCCTCACGTAATAATTCAAGTTCTCTTGGATAAGCAAATCCGTAGAGTTGATAGATAAAACCAGAATCGGTACCAACGGTTACGCGACCACCACGATTTTTATACTCATTAATAAATGTCATCCAAAGTTTAAAATTTTGTTTCCATTGTACTTCTTGTTCTGTTCCCCAATAATGCCAATAACTACCATGAGATATTTTACTTGGTTCATAAAATTTCCAAAGAGAAGGTAAGGTGTAATCTTCATGCCATTCGGCACGACGAGCACGTTGTAAATCACGACTTGCCTCGTATATATTAAATGTTGGATCGAGTGTGAAATCAAGTTCTATTAATTCGTTCATTACATTATTCCAATGTTCTGAATACGGTTTAGCTGCTTGTTTCCATAATTTTCCAGCTTCTTCAAAACGATGTTGCTCATTTTGGTAATTGTAATCTAAAGGATAGTTTTGAACTGTCCTATCTTCAAATAAAGCTTCTGGTAATCCATACCAATGTTCCATAGTTGTAAGTCCAGCTCTAGCAGAATGCAACACATTCCAGCGTGCTACACTTAATTGTGCATGATGACTCGCCGAGCCCAAACCTAATTTTTTGTTTTCATCTAAAGCAGCAGTCATTATTTCTGGTTCTGCACCAAAGAATTTTATGCCATCTGCACCTTTTTTAGCATTTTCTCTAACCCATTGTCTTGCCATTTCAGGAGTGCTAATGGGCTCCTTACTTCCTTGACCAAAACCTGTATAACCAAAAATTCGAGGTGCAACTATTGTATGAGCATTGCTTTTGCGTTTTAAGTCGTTGGTGTAATCGATTCCTCTACCACTTGGTTCTCTTACTGTTGTAATACCATGAGCCATCCAAAGTTTAAATACATATTCCGAATCTGCACCTTGGGCATTTCCTCCAATATGGCCATGCATATCTATAAAACCAGGAAGCAAATACATGCCGTTTGCATCAAGTTCATGTCCACCTTCTTTTAGTTTTGGACGTCTGTCTTCATTTATAGGAACTTCAGGATACCCAATAACTTGTATGTTAACAATTTTGTTGTTTTCTACTACAATATCTATTGGACCACGTGGTGGCGAACCATCTCCATTTATTAAAGTAACACCTCTTATAATAAGTTGCGAAAAGGGTCCATCTCCAAGATAGTTGTCTTGAGCAAATCCGTTAATAACAAACAAAAAAGAAAATAGGATGATTAAATTTTTCATATATAAAATATTAGTTGCGTTTTTTTGGAACCGAAATATGATTTCCTAAAAATAATGCATTTAAAAATAAACGGTTGGTACCATACCAAGAACCTCTAAAGTTAGGGTTGTCGGCAAATAAAATAACTCTCCCTTTTCCTAAAGGACTTACAATTAATGATGCTGAAGGCTTTAAAAATATGTTTAAGTTATCGTTAGAAATATAACCATCGATATGAGGGTTTTTAGCATATTTTGCCACAGTAGAATAGGCATTTTTGCTAGGCATTAAAAATACAGTATTGTTTTTATAAACCGGAAGTGACGATGAACGGTATCCAAAACCAAGAGGATGTGTGAGATCTAAATCTACTTTTAAAATAGCTCCACCAAGACGCTCACGACCAAGATGTTTTGAAGCATCTACATAAGGAAGACGTTTAACAGTTTTAGTTTTCGTACTGTCTTTGTCTTTAGGTTTTTTTGTAAGTTTCTCTTTTACTAATTTTTTATCTATTACCCATTTTGAAGCTCTTGCAATAGTTATTAAGGTGTTGCCTTTAGATGTCCATTGTTTTAATTTTTGTATTTGCAAAGAATCTAATTGACTATAACTACCAGAAACCATGATTAAAGTATTGTACTTATCAAGAGAAGCGTTTTTAAAATTACGCATTTGTAATTTAGTAATAGGCATATTTACTCTTGTGTCTAAAAGATGCCATACTTCTCCAGCTTCGTAAGAACTTACACCATTACCAACTAATAATGCAGCTTTAGGTTTTTTGAGAGTCCGAAAGTTGTTACTTCCGAGATCAATGCCTTTAGTGCTGAATCCAGTATTAACAGCATACATTGGCACATTGTATTTTTTTTGTGCGTCTTTTACAATTTTGTAAACTTCGTCACTTGATTTTTTCTGTTTACTCACAGGAATCATTATACTACCATAGTTAAAACTTTTGTTTCCGTTGGAAGTATTAATTGAAAAAGGCTTGAAGGCTGAAGCTACCTTAATGCCTTTTGATTGTATATAATATAATGCTGCTGTAGCATTATAATCATCCCAATCTATCACATAAGCATAAGATGATTGTTGTACTTTGGAAACATTTACCAAATTATTAGTAGAAGTAATTTCTTCACCTAAATTAACAGATTTTAATCCTTTATACTTTAAATTATAAAAATTGGCAACACTCCAGGCAGATGCATCATAAAATACACTATCGCGATATTTATTATAGGTTTCGAACATAGTTTGTACCATACGATGTTGTGGTTGTTTTAGCGGAACAACATATTTGTTACCTTTTTTATAAACTTTAATTTTATGAATAAGCAGTTTATCTATAAAAGCTTTGTTTCTGTTCATATCGTATGCATCACCAAATTCATAGGCAGCATAACCTGTTTTTGCTTTTTTTGTTACTGCCGATTTAAAGAAATCCTGTTGATACTTTCGTAGAGTAGCTTTGTTTTCAACCGAAGCTTTAATTGTTGCAATACTAGATACATATTGATTTCGAATTGTGAATGCGAAAGAAATTGTACCATAATGTGTATCTTGAAGATGACCTCTAGAACTTGCCTGTTCGAAAAGCAAAGCTAATGCACCTTGTAAATCTGGATAGGAAGATCCATAGCCTGGATATGTACCATCAAAAGATTCTTTTGTGTAATAGAAGGATCCAATATTATCTAAAGCACTCGAAAAATAAGGCGCAAATAAATCGGTTAGATCTTCATAGTTTTCTTTTGGCATAATTGGGTCTTGTGAACCTATAGGTTTCTTTGGTTCAAAAAAGTAATTGTTGTTGGTCCCCATTTCATGAAAATCGGTAACTACATTAGGATACCATTCGTGGTACCATTTTAGCTTGCTTCTGCTTTCAGGGTTAATAGCTAAAAGCCAATCTCTGTTAAGGTCAAACCAGTAATGATTGGTTCTTCCTCTTGGCCAAGCTTCATTATGTTCGGCAT
>CAYRVY010000063.1:0-8423 GCA_964427695.1 uncultured Flavobacteriaceae bacterium | reverse complement strand
TATCGTTGGTTTTTACCATTGTTAGAGTTAGATATAAACCCTAAATTAGTACAGAATATAAAATTGGCAGAAGTAGCTACAGGAATAGGAACCGAAAATGTTCGTGCACCAAGATTACCTTTGCAAGGTAAAGAGCGAGAACATGTTTTAAACATAATAAAAGAAGGATTAAGAACTCGACCAACATTACCAGATTATAAAAATTTAAATGTTAGAAATTAGACCAACATGCGAAAACTGTAACAAATCACTGCCTTACAATTCGCAAGAAGCTATGATTTGTACGTTTGAATGTACATATTGTAAAGATTGTACAGAAAACATTTTGCAATATGTGTGTCCAAATTGTAGAGGTGGATTTGAAAAAAGACCAATTAGACCAAAAAGTTTATTAGAAAAACATCCAGTTTCAACCAAAGTAGTTTACAAACCAGTAAATGTTGAAATACACTTAAAACGAATAAATAATAATTAAAAACATAAAAAAGTCCTCCCTTTGGGAGGATTCAGGAGGGCTTATGATAACAGGAAAAAATTATATAGGAAAACAACTTTCATCAAAAGGCAGTAAAACTTACAAAACCTTTAATCCTCAATTAAATATTGAAAACGAACCTATTTTTACAGAAGCTACTCAAGAAGAAATTAACGAAGCTGTTTCTTTGGCATCAAATGCTTTTAAAACATTTAGAACTATTTCAGGGCAACGAAAAGCAGAATTTCTAAATGCTATTGCTGACAAAATTTTAGCATTAGGTGATAAATTAATCCAAACATATTGTTCCGAAACTGGATTGCCTGAAGGCAGAGCAAAAGGCGAACGAGGCAGAACAGTAGGACAATTACGTGATTTTGCAGATTTAGTAAAAAAAGGCTCTTGGGTTGAGGCAATAATAGATACTGCTCAGCCAGAAAGAACTCCAATTCCAAAATCAGATGTGCGAAAAATGATGATTCCTCTTGGTCCAGTTGTGGTGTTTGGAGCAAGTAACTTTCCATTAGCCTATTCAACAGCAGGAGGAGATACAGCCGCCGCTTTAGCATCAGGCTGTCCTGTAATTGTAAAATCGCATCCAATGCATTCTGGAACAGGAGAGTTAGTGGCTTCGGCAATAATTAAAGCAGCTCAAAAAACCAGAATGCCAAATGGTATATTTTCAAATTTAAATAGTAGTGGCATTGAAGTTGGCATACAATTGGTAAAGCATCCTGAAATAAAAGCTGTTGGATTTACGGGAAGTATTAGAGGAGGCAGAGCCTTATACGATTTAGCGTCTAAACGAGAAGAACCTATTCCGGTTTTTGCTGAAATGGGAAGTGTAAACCCAGTAGTTATTTTTCCAGAAGCTATAAAAGAACGAGGCGAAAGTTTAGCTAAAACATATGCAAGTTCAATCACATTAGGAACCGGACAATTTTGTACCAATCCAGGATTATTATTAGGAATCAAATCAGATGAACTAACGCGTTTTATTAATTATTTATCTGAAGAAATTGTAAAGATAGAACCTTCCTGTATGTTACATCCCAATATTATTGGAGCGTATAAAAATAATAAAGTTAAGGCATTGTCCCAATCTGGATTGAAAGTGATTGCCGAATACAGTTCAGACCTAAAATCTAATTATGCAAGACAAACTGTAACAACGGTTGAAGGAAGTACATTTATTGAAAATCCAATATTACATCAAGAAGTTTTTGGACCATTTTCAATGATTGTACAATGTAAAGATGTCAAAGAATTAGAAACTATAATTTCAAAATTAGAAGGGCAACTAACAGGAACTGTAATCGCAGATAATAAGGAAAGCGATAATTATTCTGATGTGATTAAAGCACTTCAAAACAGAGTAGGACGAATCATATTTAATGGAGTTCCAACAGGAGTTGAGGTTTGTCCTTCAATGCAACATGGAGGACCTTATCCAGCATCAACCGATAGTCGTTTTACTGCAGTTGGTATTCATTCTATAAAGCGTTGGGTAAGACCTTTTAGTTATCAAGATTGGCCAAATAATTTGTTGCCAGATGAACTTAAAAACGAAAACCCGTTACAAATTTCAAGGTTAGTAAATGGCGAACAAACAATTAATAAAATTTAAAAGTATGTATAATTTAAGATTGCTACTAGTCTTTTTATTGATTTCAATCAATAGTTTCTCACAGAATGAAAAAAGTAATTCCTCACAAATATTAGAAGTTGTAATTAGTAGCTACCAAGATCATAAAGGCTATGACAAAAAAGAATATCCTTTAGGTCTTTTTACACGCGACTATTATAAAGCTGAAGCAGAATTTGCGAGAACTAAACTTGAAGAATTATCAAAAATTAATTTTGATACTTTAAACGAAAACGAAAAAATTTCTTTTGAGTTATTAAAATTTGTACTTCAAGATCAGATAGATTTTTATGAGTTTGAACGGTTTCTTAATCCATTATTGTCCGATTCTGGATTTCACAGCAGTTTAAATTATATGGTTCGACCATTGTCAAATTATAATAAAACGAAAGAATACCTTAATAAACTTAACGCTTTGCCTGATTTTGTCAATCAGCATTTTGTCAATCTTCGTGAAGGATTAGAAAAAGGAGTATCGCAACCTCGTGTCATTTTTGAAGGTTACGAATCTACTTATAACGACCATATTACTGATAATTTTGAAGACAATTTTTTCTATTCACCTTTTAAAAATTTACCAGAAAGTTTAACCGAATCTCAAAAAGATTCAGTTTTGGTAGCAGCAAAATTAGCAATAGATAATAATGTTGTTCCACAATTTAAGCGTATTAAATTCTTTTTTGAAACAGAATATTTACCAAATACCAGAACCACTTTAGGAGTGTCTGACACTCCAAATGGTGATGCCTATTATCAAAATAGAATTAATTTTTACACTACAAGTACGCAATATTCAGCTGATGATATTCATCAAATTGGATTAAATGAAGTATCTCGAATTAAGGCTAAAATGCAGCAAATAATTAAAGATTTAAACTTTATTGGAAGTTTTGCAGATTTTCTGCAATTCTTACGTACAGATGAACAATTTTACGCCAAATCACCAAAAGAATTATTGATGATTGCACGAGATATGGCAAAACGTGCAGATGCACAATTGCCAAGATTTTTTAAAACATTACCACGAAAACCTTACGGAGTTGCTCCAGTACCTGACGCTATTGCACCAAAATACACAACAGGACGTTATATAGGAACTTCAAAAAATAGTTCAGAACCAGGTTATTATTGGGTAAATACTTACAATTTACAAAGCAGAACCTTATATACTTTGCCATCTCTTACAGTTCATGAAGCTGTGCCTGGACACCATTTACAAAGCAGTTTAAATAACGAGTTAGGAGATAGTATCCCAAAGTTTAGGAGAAATTTATATTTATCAGCTTATGGAGAAGGCTGGGGTTTATATTGTGAATTTTTAGCAGATGAAATGGGAATGTACACCACACCTTATGAGTATTTTGGACAGTTAACATACGAAATGTGGCGTGCTTGCCGATTAGTTGTAGATACAGGAATTCATGCCAAGGGCTGGACAAGAGAACAAGTTGTTGATTATATGGCATCAAATACAGCTTTATCACTTCACGAAGTAAATACTGAAACAGATCGTTATATTTCCTGGCCAGGACAAGCACTATCTTATAAAATAGGTGAATTAAAAATTAGAGAACTTCGTAAAAAAGCAAAAACTGAATTGGGAAGTAAATTTGATATTCGAGAATTTCATGAAGTTATTTTAGAACAAGGCACAGTAACGCTTTCTATTCTTGAAGCACGGATTAACAACTATATTGAGAACACCAAAAATGAGTAGAAATTCATTTAAATGTATAGATGTACATACTTGCGGAAACCCAGTTAGAGTTATTATTGAAGGAGGGCCAGAATTAAAAGGGACTGATATGAGCGAAAAGCGTCAGCACTTTTTAAATGAATACGATTGGATTCGTAAAGGCTTAATGTTTGAGCCACGAGGTCATGATTTGATGAGTGGAAGCATCTTGTATCCTCCACATAATCCAGAAAATGATTTTGCTATTTTATTTATTGAAACTTCAGGATGTTTACCAATGTGTGGACACGGAACCATAGGAACTATAACTGTTGCAATTGAAGAAGGGTTGATTACACCAAAAGTATTAGGGAAAATAAAGATGGAAACTCCAGCAGGTTTGGTAGAGATAGAATATGAACAAAAAGAGAAAAGGGTTGAGTGGGTAAAATTTATGAATGTAAAATCTTATCTCGCTGAAACAGGATTAACTATAGATTGCCCAGAACTTGGAGAATTAACTTTTGATGTAGCCTATGGCGGAAATTATTATGCTATTATTGACAAACAACAAAATTTTTCAGGAGTACAGGATTTTACAGCCAGTAAAATTATTCAGTATTCTCAGGTAGTTCGAGATAAAATCAATGAGAAATATCCAAATATGTTCAGTCACCCAGAAAATGATTCCATTCGAGATGTTACTCATATATTATGGACAGGAAACCCAATTGATCCAACATCGTCTGGAAGAAATGCTGTCTTTTATGGCGAAAAAGCTATAGACAGGAGTCCTTGTGGCACAGGAACTTCAGCAAGAATGGCACAGCTTTATGCAAAAGGAGCATTAAAAATTGGAGAAGAATTTATTCACGAAAGTTTTATTGGCTCAAAATTTATTGGTAAAATCGAAAAAGAAACTACTTTAGATGCTAGAAAAGCAATAATTCCAAGTATTAAAGGTTGGGCAAAAGTATATGGATATAATACTATTGTTATTGATAATGATGATCCTTATGCACATGGTTTTCAAGTGATTTAATTCTTTGAATTAAATCATTCCCAACTTGATTGGGAATCTTATAAATTTAGTATGAATAAAAGTATTGTAGTAATTGGTGGCGGAATCATAGGATTATGTTCTGCATATTACCTTCAAAAAGAAGGTCATAAAGTAACAATTGTAGACCAATCTAATTTAGATTCTGGTGCATCTTATGTTAATGCTGGTTATTTGTCGCCAAGTCATATAATTCCTTTGTCTGCTCCTGGAGTTATGATAAAAGGATTAAAATGGATGTTTAATTCTTCAAGTCCTTTATATATAAAACCACGTTTAGATTTAGATTTTTTAAAATGGGTTTGGGCATTTAATAAATCCTGTAATACAAGTCATGTACATAAATCAGCTCCAATTATTAGAGATATTTCGGTATTGAGTCAAGAGTTATTTGATGACATTAAAAATTCCGAAAATTTCACTTATCATTACGATAAAAAGGGACTCTTAATGTTATGTCTGACTGAAAAAACGTTGGAAGAGGAAGTAAAAATGGCAAAATTAGCTCAAAATCTTGGATTAGAAGCCAGTGAGATTAATATAGAAGATATTAAAAAGTTAGAGCCTAATGTGGAAATAAATGCTATTGGAGCAACATATTATCGAGGTGATTCTCATACAACTCCCAATGAATTTATGAATGATATGAAAGCGCATTTAAAGTCTTCCGGAGTTCAATTTTATACAAATGAAAAAGTTCAAGACTTAGATTTCAAGAACGGAAAAATTACTTCAATACAAACCAATAAACAAGCTTTAAGTGCAAATGAGTTTGTTTTAGCTGCTGGTTCATGGAGCTCTTTGTTAAGTAAAAAATTAGGTTTGAAACTATTGCTGCAAGCTGGAAAAGGCTATCGTATTAATACAGTAAAACCAACAGGAATTACTATACCTGCAATAATGGCAGAATCCAAAGCAGCAGTAACACCTATGAACGGTTTTACACGTTTTGCAGGAACCATGGAAATAGCTGGAATAAATCATAATATCAATAAGGTTAGGGTTGAAGCTATTGCTAAAGCAGCAACACAATATTATCCTAATATTGTACTTACTAAAGAAGAAAAAGAGAATGCAGCATGTGGTTTGCGTCCAGTATCTCCTGATGGATTGCCTTATATTGGAAAATCAAGCAAGTGTAATAATTTAACTATAGCTACAGGTCATGCTATGATGGGTTGGAGTATGGCAACGGCAACAGGCAGGTTGGTTTCCGAAATTATTTCAGATCAAAAACCGTCTTTAGAGTTACATCATTTTCATCCTGAAAGAAAGTTTTAAAGATGCTGGTTTTCCAGGTCTTGAAGATTTAACCTCATATTAATCATGTGTTTTTTAAAACCTGCCTTTTCATAAGCTCTTATTGCATGTAAGTTCTCTTCATAAACATCTAATCTAATCTCATAAACATCTTTTTCCCTACACCATTTTAATAATGCCTCTATAATTAATTTGTTTAATCCTTTTCCTCTATGAGATTGAGGAACATACATAAAACCTAAATAGCCTTGCTTTTTGTGTTTTAAATATTTTTTGTCATCTTTAATTTTAGCATAACCTGAGGCAACAATTTTTGTATTAATTTCAACAACAAATACAGCAGAATTTTCATAAGTTATTAACTCCGAAATATCATAATAGTTGATTTTACCATCTTTAATTGTTGAATCGAAAGGACGTTCTGCTTCAATGACACCTTGCTCAAACTCTAAAAGAGTTGGTAAGTCTTTTAATGTTGCTTTTCTAGTAATATAATTCATAATCATACAATAAGTGTTAGCTGTAATTTTTCATATTTATTAAATTTAATATCCTAGGATAACCTTTTATAGGGTGTTTTTTTCGTTTAAACTAGTTTTTGTTTATATAACAGGAACTAAGCCCATTTCATCGAATAAATATGATAGATTATTTTTTTATTTAGATATTTAACATAGTAATTACCGATTTATAGCACCTAATTTATTGTTTAATCATTTAAATACGTTGTTATGGGTTTGAAAATTACAAAATATAATAATCTTTTTAAGATTGAAGGAAATCTTAATAAAGGAAATATTCATGTTTTTTTAAGTGAGTTTCAAAATATCTTCCAAGCGTCAGAAAAAATCACAATAAGTATTGAAGAATTAGAAGGAATAGATCGCTATGGCGTTAATGCTTTAGCAAAACTTCATAATGAGTCTATTACAAATAACAAAAGCTTATCTATTGTTGGTTTAGGATGTAAAGAGTTGTATGATCATTTTAAATCTAGTGATGCCGCTTGAGTACAACATTAAAGAATTATAGGTTTTTTTATAAAAGGCATTTTGTTGCTTTTTCATAAGTTCAAGAGCCATTTTTTTCTTGTAAGCATAAAGTTCTTCTTCAGTAGAAATATTACCTTAAACTCTATCATTAATGATATTGTCAGCATTTAATAACACATCTCTTTAATAAGAATTTTGTGTGTCCACGTTTTTAATTCAGAATAAATTATTTTAAAAATCTCTATAGATTTTTAATAGCCACAATTGGATTTCACTTAGAAAGTTCTACAAAATACTTATAAAACAATGGTATAGTTTCAATACCTTTTAAAAAATTAAAAACTCCAAAATGTTCATTCGGAGAATGAATGGCATCACTATCTAAACCAAAACCCATCAAAATGGTTTTACTTTTAAGTTCTTGCTCAAAAAGTGCAACAATAGGAATACTGCCTCCACTTCGTTGCGGAATTGGAACTTTACCAAAGGTTTCTTCATACGCCTTACTTGCTGCTTGATAACCAACACTATCGGTTGGCGTAACATATCCTTGACCACCATGATGAGCTGTGACTTTTACGGTTACGCCTTTTGGAGCTATACTTTTAAAATGTGCTGTAAACAATTCAGTAATTTCAATCCAATCTTGGTGTGGTACTAATCGCATCGAAATTTTTGCATAGGCTTTACTTGCAATTACTGTTTTTGCACCTTCACCTGTATAGCCTCCCCAAATTCCGTTGACGTCCAGAGTTGGTCTAATAGAATTTCGCTCATTGGTAGTATAGCCTTCTTCTCCATAAACAGCATCAATATTTAAAGCAGCTTTATAATCGTCTAATGAGAAAGGAGCTTTTGCCATTTCAGTACGCTCTTCTTGTGAAAGTTCTTCTACCTTATCGTAAAATTCTGGAATTTTAATATGATTATTTTCATCGTGTAATGAGGCAATCATTTTGGTTAATATATTAATTGGATTAGCAACTGCACCTCCATATAAACCTGAATGTAAATCTCTGTTTGGACCAGTAACTTCAACTTCAACATAACTCAAACCACGTAATCCTGTTGTTATTGAAGGAATGTCGTTGGCTATCATTCCTGTATCAGAAATTAGAATAACATCGTTTTTAAGTTTTTCTTGATTTTCTTTTACAAATGTAGAAAGGCTAGAGCTTCCAACTTCCTCTTCGCCTTCTATCATGAACTTAACATTACAAGGCAACTGATTTGTTGTAGTCATAAACTCCAAAGCTTTTATATGCATATACATTTGTCCTTTATCATCGCAGGCACCACGAGCAAAAATAGCACCT
>CAYRVY010000062.1:0-8490 GCA_964427695.1 uncultured Flavobacteriaceae bacterium | reverse complement strand
TGTTGTGTTTTTATATCTAAACCCGAATGAAAATGGTTAGAGCGCAGCTCGGCAAAAGTCCCAGAAAGTATTAAAGTAATATCTAAAGGACTGCGAAAGTAATCCTGTGGATACGGATTTTGAGCAGCAATAAATTGCATAAAAATTAGTGAAATGATGGTGAGTCTGTTTCGCATAAATTAAGATATTTAGTGCTAAAATATTAATTTGTAAGTAATATCCAAAGCGAATAACAAACATTATGTCTAATGTTTAATGAGTTGATTTTTAAGCACTTTTAAAATTTAGCTAAAAACAATTGCTATTTATAATTTCGTATGTTAACTTTGTATTTTAAGTATTGAATTTATTAAATGAGCAATATTGAGACTATTGTAGATTCTTTAGAGAACAGAATTAACAAAGTGTTGCATAAACTAGAAGTTTTAAAGCAAACCAATGCAAAATTAAAAGGCGATGTTGCATTATCTCAAAATAAATTATCTGAACAGGAAGAATTAATAAGTTCTTGGGAAGAAAAATATGAAACGCTCAAATTTGCAAATTCTATACTTGGCAGTAACGAGAGTAATAAAGAAACAAAGTTTAAAATAAATGCATTAATAAGAGAAATTGACTATTGTATATCTCAATTATCTGAATAATGTAGCATAGTATTAAATGGCAGAAAAGCTTAAAATAAAGTTGTCTATAGCAAATAGAGTATATCCTTTAACAATAGAGCCAAGTCAGGAGGAAGGATTACGAAAAGCTGCTCTGCAAATTGATGCAATGATTAAACAGTTTGAGCAAAGTTATTCTGTTAGAGATAAGCAAGATGTACTAGCAATGAGTGCTTTACAGTTTGCATCTCAAACAGAACAAAAAACAATAGATAAAGAAAATTTAAGTGAAGAAGTTGAACTTAAACTTAACAATTTAGATCAACTATTAAAAGAACATTTAAGTTCTTAAGTTCTTTAAAATAAATATAGGTTACTGCCTGCATTAGTTATTTTTTTTGATAAACTCAACGTTAATTCTTTAAAAAGGGTGAGTTTAAGCTGTAAAAGCGTGCTGCTAGTACTGAATTTATTTCAGTATCTTAAGCAGATACTTGATCAGCTTGTTAGCCCTAAACTTGTTTTTAAGGAGTTTATACAAAACCACAACTATTGCAGGTTTTTTTTTGGTGTAATTTTAATTTTGTTAAATTATAAATTGTACTTATCCCAATTTTATATTGGGAACTTTTGATATTATCAAAAATTTTAAACAAAAAAACATGGACACAAACACAATTTTATTAATTGTTGGAGCAACCATATTAGGAGTAGTAATAGGATTTAGTTTTGCTAAAATGATAGAGAAAAATAATGCTTCTAAACTGATAAAAAATGCTAGAAAAGAGTCAGTTAACATTATCAAAGATGCAAATCATAATGGTGAGATTATAAAAAAAGATAAAATTTTTCAAGCCAAAGAAAAGTTTTTTGAGTTAAAGTCAGAACATGAGAAAGTAATTTTTTCACGTGAAAAGAAAATAGCTGAAGCAGAAAAGCGCACAAGAGATAAAGAGTCTCAAACATCTTCAGAACTCAATAAAAATAAAAAGTTAAGTGTAGATATTGAAGCGAGAATTAAAGATTATAATTATCGATTAGAATTTTTAGAGAAACGTAAAGATGAAGTTGAAAAGGCTCAAAAAAGCCAAATACAACAACTAGAGGTTATTTCTAGCTTATCTGCCGAAGATGCTAAATCACAGTTAATAGAGTCTTTAAAAGGAGAAGCTAAAAGCGATGCAATGGCATACATCCAAGAAAAAATGGAAGAGGCTAAACTCACTGCCCAACAGGATGCCAAAAAGATTATTATTAATACCATACAACGTATTGGCACCGAAGAAGCAGTAGATAATTGTGTGTCTGTTTTTAATATTGAATCGGATGATATTAAAGGTAGAATTATTGGTAGAGAAGGCCGCAATATTAGAGCTATAGAAGCTGCAACTGGAGTAGAAATTATTGTTGATGATACTCCTGAAGCGATTATTTTATCTTGTTTTGATGCTATAAGAAGAGAAATTGCACGCTTATCACTACACAAACTAGTAACCGACGGAAGAATTCATCCTGCAAGAATTGAAGAAGTTGTACGTAAAACTCAAAAACAAATTGAGCAAGAAATTATAGAAGTAGGAAAGCGTACAGTTATAGATTTAGGAATTCATGGCTTACATCCTGAACTGATTAAAATGGTAGGTCGAATGAAATACCGTTCTTCTTACGGACAGAATTTATTGCAACATTCAAGAGAGGTGGCTAAATTATGTGGTATTATGGCTGCCGAATTAGGATTGAACTCAAAAATCGCTAAACGTGCAGGACTTTTACACGATATTGGTAAAGTACCAGATGCCGAAGCAGATATGGAAACTCCTCACGCCATTCTCGGTATGCAATGGGCAGAAAAATTTGGAGAAAAGCCTGAAGTTTGTAATGCCATTGGTGCACATCACGATGAGATAGAAATGAAATTTTTATTATCTCCAATAGTACAAGTTTGCGATGCTATTTCTGGAGCTCGTCCTGGTGCAAGACGTCAAGTTTTAGATTCCTATATACAACGTTTAAAAGATTTGGAAGATATTGCTTTTGGTTTTTCTGGAGTTCAAAAAGCGTATGCCATCCAGGCAGGAAGAGAGTTACGTGTAATTGTTGAAAGCGAAAAAGTGAGCGACGATAAAGCAGCAAATTTATCGTTCGAGATTTCTCAAAAAGTACAAACAGATATGACCTATCCTGGACAAGTTAAGGTTACTGTAATAAGAGAAACAAGATCTGTTAATATTGCGAAATAGTTGCTAATTTACTTGAATTCTGATATTTTATAAATACACTTATTGTTATTTATTTTTGAATACTTACCACTTTATTTAATGGAAAAAAATTAATTATTCATTTTAGTATAAAACCAAATAAACTTTAGTACAATGCTTGTGCTTTTTCATTTTTCATTTTAAATTGTTTACTTTTAGTATTGCAAAACAAACAATGAAAAAGATAATTTATATACTTATATTCTTACTTACAAGCTTTAATTCTTATTCTCAGACCATATCTGAAACAGGACTTCCTTATATACAAAATTATACTTCTATAGATTATAATGCTTTTGATCAAAATTGGGGAGCTACTCAAGATTCTTTAGGAATCATGTATTTTGCAAATGGAGATGGAGTTCTAACTTATAATGGTGTAAGTTGGGACTTAATTCAGTTACCAAATAAGGCAACGGTTTTCGCTTTAACTACTGGAAATAAGGGTAAAATATATGTTGGTGCAATTGACGAATTAGGATACTTAGAACCAAATAGTAAAGGAGTGCTTGCTTATACTTCTTTGTTGCTTAAGCTGCCAAAAAAATTACATGATTTTAGTGAGATAAGGACGATTTGTGTAGCTAAAGATGGACTGTTTTTCAATTCTAAAAAATATATTTTTAAATGGGATGGTGTAAAATTTCAATTTTGGAAAAACTCTGGAGATTCATTTATGTTTTCAGTAAATAATATCATTTTTAAAAGATTTAAAGATAAAGGATTAATGTCCTTTAAAAACAATCAGTTTAAATTAGTTTCTAATGGAGAATTTTTTGCTAACACAAAAATCTATTCGATACTACAATTCAATAAAAATGAGTTTTTAATAGTAACAGCGAACAAACTTTTTGTTTTTAATGGTAAAGAACATAAAGAGCTTAAAACCAATGTTCCACAATTTTTTACAGATAACTTTTTATATACAGGCGTTGTTTTAAATGATGGTTCATTTGCGTTAGGATCATTTTATAAAGGGATTTTAGTACTCGACAAGAATGGACAAAAAAAAGTCGTCCTTTCTCAAAAAGGTTTATTAAACACAAATGGTGTTTTAGGTCTTTTTCAAGATAAATCTGGTTTACTATGGGCTTCATTAAATTCTGGAATAGCAAAAATTGAATACCCTTCGCCTTTTTCTTTTTTCAATAAATATAACAATGCTCCAGATTTAGTTTTTGATATTCAAAGATATCAAGGAAAACTTTTTGTAGGAAGCCCAGAAGGTTTATTTTATTTAGAAAACCAAAAGAATTCTAATAATAGTTTATTTGTTAAAGTAAAAGGTGATTTTGGTGGTATTTGGGATTTAATTCTTTTTCAAGATAAAATGCTTATAGGATCTACTTTTGGAGTTTATGAAATAGATAAAAACGGAAACTTAAATAAACTTATAGATATTAAAGTGTCATCATTTTATCAATCTAAAATTGATAGTAACAGAGTTTTTATTGGTGCTGAATCTGGTTTAATTTCAATGTATTATAAAAATCATAAATTGGAATTTGAGCACAAGTTTAAAGAGATAAACACATTTGTTGATAAAATAGTAGAAAAAGACAATGGTAATCTATGGTTAGGTGTAGATAAAAATGAAATGATTAGAGTGTCTTTTAATAGTATAAGTGATGCGAGAAATTTAATAAACCCTAAAGTTAGAAGATTTACACCAAAAGATGGACTACCTGATGATATTGGTAAGCCATACATAATTGAAGATAATATATATATTGCATCTGATGATGAAGTTTATAAATTTGATTCAAAAGCTCAAAAATTTTTAAACGATAAAAGTTTATTCAGAAAATTAGGTGCAGAAAGCAAAAAAGTGAAAATTAATTATGTTGATGACAACAATCGTATTTGGTTACTGGAGTATGATGGAGATAAACGAATAGATCAACTAATTGCTTTTAAGGAAAATGATGGCACTTACACTCTAAATAAATTAAAAGAAGAACGCATAATTGATTTACGCAAGTATGACCTATTAGCTGAATTTAACGATAGTATTATTTGGTATAAAGGCAAACATGGAATTATAAGACACGATTTAAAAATAAAACAAAATAAGAGTAAAAAGAGTTCAAACACAATAATATCAAAAGTGTTGTATAAAAATGATTCTCTGCTTTATGGTGGTTTTGGATTTAATATTAAGCCAGAGCTTCCCTTTAAGAATAATCAATTTAGATTTGAATATTCCAGTCCAAATTTTTATGAAGAATCCAAAAATCAATTCCAGTATAAATTGGAAGGTTTTGATAAGGATTGGTCTTCCTGGACTTTAGAAACCAAAAAAGATTACACCAACATACCTGAAGGGAATTACAATTTTAAAGTGCGTTCTAAAAATGTCTATGGACATATTGGCAAGGATGATAGTTATTCTTTTTCCATTTTACCTCCTTGGTATAGAAGCTTGTTGGCTTATCTAATTTATGGTTTGGGAGCTATTAGCTTGATAGTATTAATATCACGATGGAGATCTAAAAAATTAAAGGAAGAAAATGCGGATTTGGAAAACCTTATTAAAGAACGCACTTTAGAGATACATCATAAAAACGAATTGCTCATGCACCAAACCGAGAAATTGGTGCAAATAAATGATGCCAAAACCGAACTTTATTCAAACATCACCCATGAGTTTAGAACGCCAATAACGGTTATTTTGGGTATGGCAGACACATTAAAAGAAAATGTAAAAGACAAGAAATTTAAAGGTGCCAAAAAATCTTTAGAAATGATTCGGCGTAACGGTAAAGACTTATTGCACTTGGTTAATGAGATGTTGGATTTGGCTAAATCTGAAAGCGGAAATATGGAGTTGCAACTCGTACAAGCCGATGTTGTTCCTTTAGTAAAATATTTAAGTGAAAGTTTTAACTCGTTAGCAGAAGTTAATCAAATAAACTTAACGGTATATTCCGAAATAGAGACCTTAAATATGGATTTTGATGGAGATAAACTCACATCTATAATTTCTAATTTACTAACCAATGCTATCAAGTTTACACCAGCGTCTGGAAAAATAAGTGTACATATAAACGAAATTTTTAAGAATAAAAAACCCTATTTAAATATCAAAGTCAAAGATAACGGAATTGGCATTCCTGACGATGAGCTTCCAAATATTTTTAATAGATACTATCAAGCAGAAGCCAAATCTTCTCGAAAAATCAAAGGTACAGGAATTGGATTGGCATTAACAAAAGAGTTTGTAGATTTGATGAAAGGTACTATTGAAGTAAAAAGTATGCTTAATAAAGGTACCGAGTTTGTCGTTTTAATACCTGTAACAAGAAATGCACCAACAACAAAAAATACAGGAATAGATAATAAAGAGCATACTACAATATTAAGTCCTTCAACAGAGGATATTGAAGTATCCCAAAAAACTAATTCAGAATTGCCACTGGTACTTATTATTGAAGACAATAAAGATGTAGCGCACTATTTAAAAACCTGCCTTAAAAATAAGTACGAAACTATTCACGCTATAGACGGTATTATGGGTATCGATATGGCATTTAAAACAATACCAGACATTATTATTACAGATGTAATGATGCCTGGCAAAGATGGTTTTGAAGTATGTAAAACACTAAAAGCAGATGAACGCACAGACCATATTCCTATTATAATATTAACAGCAAAAGTCACTATTGAAGATCGCTTGACTGGTTTATCTCATGGAGCAGATGCCTATTTATCAAAACCATTTAATAAAGAAGAACTCTTTATAAGATTAGATCAATTAGTGCTATTGCGAAAAAAACTAATTGATAAAATTCAAAAAACTGGTTTTGACCAATTTCTAAACAAGCGTAGTAAAAACCCAAAAATACAATTCCTTCAAAAAATTGTAACATTAATTCATCAAGAGATTGGTAATTCTAATTTTGAGTCTGGATATTTAGCAAAAAAATTACTATTAAGCGATTCGCAGGTTTATAGAAAAATAAAAGCCATAACAGGAAAATCTACTGCTGTTTTTATCCGTTCCATTCGCTTACAATATGCAAAAGAGTTGCTAAAAAATACCAATAAAACTGTTTCCGAAATTGCCTATGAGGTTGGCTTTAACGACCCTTCCTGGTTTAGTCGCGCCTTTAAAGAAGAATTTGGTTATGCACCAAAGTTCAACATCTAAATAGTTTATTTCTACACATAACTACACATAACTACACATAACTACACAAAAAATACAATTTGTGCCTAAAATGCTCAAATACTGCTAGAGATTGACCAAATAGTGAACGTCTTTTTTTGGAAATTTATTTAATCTTGTATGTGACCGATAAAAAACAATAAATATAAATATATGAAAACACAAACAAAACATTTCTTTAAAATAGCTATTGCATTACTATTAACGCTAATAGTATTTAATTGTAGTAGTAGTGATGATTCCGACTCACCAACTCAAATAGATTCACCAACTCCAATAAAAGATGTTAATGATATTAGCATAGTTTTCAGTATGGTAGATACACCAACAACACCAGAAGATCCTGGTAGTTCGGGAGTTAAGTTTTCAATGATAGAAGATAAGGTTTATTATATGAATTCATCATTCGACAGCCCACCCATTAATTTATTTATGTTAGAATATGACATAAGCGACAATGTATTTACTAACAAATTACCAAGTACTGAATTTTGTGGTTGCGGATTTTCAAATAACATTGTATCAGATGGAGTCAGCTTATTTTACATTACTAATGGTGCCGTAAAGTATTCGCCTTCAATAGATATGTGGACTGATTTAAACTACCCATTAGAATTTAGGGATAATAATGGCGAAGCAGGGATTGCCTATTTGAATAATAAAATCTATTTTTTTGGAGGTCGAACTGCGACTAGGACATTTAAATATTATGAAATTAGTACAGATACTTGGCAATTTGCACCAGATGGTCCTTATGATTCTGGAACATCCGAAATGGTTGCTGTTGTAGATACGCTATATAGTTTAGGTGGCGATTTTAATAGCAGTAATAAATTAAAATTTTCTTCATACAATGAAACTGATGATGGATGGTTTAGATTAGAAGATTTACCTTTTGAATTGACAACTTCTAGCCGAAATATTTTAGCTGTAACTTATCTTAATCGCTACATATTTGTACTGAATTCTGATGATATATATATATATGATGTAGTTGATAAAAAATGGACTACTAATCCTTTAAGTATTACAATTAGCGACCTTGACAATCGAAACCTATTTGTTAATGGAGATAAAATGTATATCGCAGGAACATCATCTAACAACAATGAATTTACTCTATATGAAATAACTGTTGAAATCTAAAGTTTTTAATTTATCGAATTTAATTCGAAACCTTTAAGCCATGTATTTTCAATGCATAGTGATTTATTAATGCACAAATACTGCTAGGTTTTGACCAAATAGTGAAAGCTATTTTTTAGGGCTTTACGTAATCTTGTGATGGATATAATTAGTCTTTTAAAACATTAAAGCGTAATAAAAGCATAGCAATTAAAAATCAAAACCATGAAAGCAATACAAAAATTTGAATAGCTTAATTTTTTTTTAATATAAAATATAGGCTATATTCTATAATAAGACTTAAATAAGTTGTATTTTCACTAAAACAATCTAT
>CAYRVY010000061.1:0-8536 GCA_964427695.1 uncultured Flavobacteriaceae bacterium | reverse complement strand
TATGATGTTTGGGGACTCTTGTGCCACCAAAAAGTGCAGTTGTGCCTTTGTCTCCAGTTTTTGTGTAAATTTTCATGCTACGCAAGTTAAGAGTTAAAAGTTAAAAGTTAAAAGTTTTTTTACTAATTGATTCTTGATGTTAAGAAGAATTACAATCAGTAAATTCCAGATTCCAGATTCCAGATTCCAAAAACTCACAAACTCACAAACTCACAAACTCACAAACTATTTAAACTCTTATTATAAAATGTTCTTTATTTTGTTCTTTTCTGAAGAATACAAATCCCCAGAAAAAGGTATCAATGCTCACAGTTGCTTTAGGATGTTTTATGATGGTTTCCCACGCTTTGGTCATTTCTTTAGACCAATAAATATCATCAAAAATAAATACTGAATCGTTATGAGTAGTTTGTAAAAGTGTGTTGAAATATTGTAGAGTTGCTTCTTTTTGGTGATTACCATCAAAGAAAATGAGGTCATAGGTTTCAGGTTTTAGGTTTTGAATTTTATCTGAAAAATCACCAATTAATACTTCAATATTATATAAATGCAATTGTTTTAATTTTTCTCTTGAAAACTTTGCAATATTTGGGCAACCTTCAATGGTAGTAATGTTTCCATTAAGGTTTGCTAAACTCAAAGCATGAGTGCCAATGCCAAGTGATGTACCAAGCTCAAGAATGTTTTTACAATTAAAATGCTCAACAAGTCTGTATAATAACTTGGCTCTACGTTTTGTAGTGCTTACATTTTTTGCAATTTGAGAAATAATACGTCTGTCTTGTTTAGTTGTTTTAGAACCAGCACCTAAATCGGTGACTTCAATGGTGTTTTTGTTTTTAAGTAATGATGCTCTGTACTGTTCAATTTCTAAATACTCTTCATGATAAATAGTATTGTCATAAAAGCATTTGGTTACAAGGTCAAATACAAATGGAGAGTGCACTCCATGTTGGTTGGTAGATTTTAAAAGAAATTTTATATACGATTTTATTTGATAGAACATAATTAGCCTTCAAGTTTTTCAAGTAATTCTAACCAGCGTTCTTCTTTGGTTTCTATTTCATTTAGTAAAAGTTTTAATTGTGAAGATAATTCGTTTATTTTTTTGGGTGATAATGTTTCATCATGGAATTTTCCTTCCAGATTATTTTTATCGTACTCTAAAGATTTGAGTTTACTTTCAATGTTTTTAAGTTCTTTTTGTTCGTTATAAGACAATTTGATATTTTCGTCTTTCTTCCATTGTTTTTTTTCTGTTTTATTATCAGAAGTGCTGTTAGTTTTGATGATGCTATCTTCATAAGTTTTATAATCGCTATAATTTCCAGGAAAATCTTCAATGATACCTTGACCTCGAAATACAAATAAATGATCTATAATTTTATCCATAAAATAACGATCGTGAGAAACTACAATTAAGCAACCCGGAAAATCGAGAAGAAAATTCTCCAATACATTTAATGTTACTATATCCAAATCGTTTGTGGGTTCATCCAAAATTAAAAAATTAGGATTTTGAATAAGAACAGTACATAAATACAAACGCTTAAGCTCGCCACCACTTAGTTTTTCAACAAAATCGAATTGTTTTTTTCTATCGAATAAAAAGCGTTCCAATAATTGTTGTGCACTAATTTGTCGTCCTTTTTTTAGCGGAATATAATTGCCAAATTCTCTAATGACTTCAATGACTTTTTGTTTTGGCTTTATAGAGATTCCATCTTGTGTATAATGCCCAAACTTTACCGTATCTCCTATAATTATTTTGCCTGAATCTGGAATAACGCTTCCAGTAAGTAAGTTTAATAAGGTCGTTTTTCCAGAACCGTTTTTCCCAATTACTCCAATACGTTCTCCTTTTTGAAACACATAATCGAATTTATTGAGAATTATAGTGTCTTTAAAGGCTTTTGAAACGCGATGTAGTTCTATAATTTTACTTCCCAAACGTTCCATATTTATTTCTAATTGCACCTCATGGTCATTACGACGTTGCGATGCACGTGCTTTAATTTCGAAAAAATCATCTATTCTGGATTTAGATTTAGTTGTACGTGCTTTAGGTTGTTTACGCATCCAATTGAGTTCCTTTTTATAGAGTTGTTTGGCTTTATTGGTCTCAATAGATTCACGTGCTATTCGCGCTTCTTTTTTGTCGAGATAATACGAGTAATTACCTTTATAGGAGTAAAGTTGTCTTTCATCTAATTCAATAATTTCATCACAAACGCGCTCTAAAAAATAACGATCATGAGTTACCATAAAAAGGGTCATCTTTTCTTTGGCAAAAAAAGATTCTAACCACTCAATCATTTCTAAATCTAAATGGTTTGTGGGTTCATCAAGAATTAATACATCAGGTTTATGAATTAATACATTCGCTAGGGAGAGCCTTTTTTTCTGCCCACCAGAAAGCGCACTTACTTTTTTGTTGAGGTCGTTTAGTTTGAGCTTGGACAGTATTTGTTTGTATTGAGTTTCAAAATCCCAGGCATTATGACGTTCCATATCTTCATACGCTTTTTGGTAGGCTTCAGAGTCTTCAGGATTTGAAAGTGCTAGTTGGTATTGGTCAATGATTTTTAACACAAAACTATCGGAAGCAAAAATAGTTTCTTCAATAGTTAGGGTATCATCCAATTTTGATTCTTGTGTTAAGAAAGCTATTTTTAGTCCTTTCCTGAAAACCACCTGTCCTGAATCTGGTTTGTCAATTTTAGCAAGTATATTTAAGATTGATGTTTTACCAGTACCATTTTTTGCAACAAAAGCTATTTTTTGATTTTTATGTATGCTAAAAGATATATTTTGGAAGAGGTTTAGCTCACCATAAGATTTTGATATGTTCTCGACTGTTATGTAATTCAATTTTTTTTATGCAAATAACGGATAAAAAACCAAAAAAAGCATTTGCTGTTTTGATTTAGCTTATGAAGAGCTATATTTGTGTTAAATCTATTCGCCTCAATATGAAGAAATTCATTGCTAATATAGTTCTAGTGTTTAGTGTTTTAGTGTCTTCTTGTATTCCACAAAAGGACACTATTTATTTGCAGAATAAAAATATTAAAGATGATATTTTTCAGACTATTTTAGAAAAGCAAAAACCATACAGAGTTCAAATTTACGATATATTAAATATTCGTGTTAAATCATTAGATCAAGAAGGCGTACAAATATTTAATCCTATTGGTGATATTAATTTAAATGCAAGTGGAGCAGAACGTGCATATTTTGATGGTTTTACCGTTGATTTGCATGGTACTATTAGAATACCAACGTTAGGTAAGATAAGTGTTTTAGGATATACTATTGATGAAATTGAACAAATGCTTGAAAAAAAGTTATTAGAAGAGCAATTTAAAGAAGCGGCAAACATTTTTGTTACAGTAAAGTTATCGGGTTTACGTTATACAGTAAACGGAGAAGTTGGTAGCCCAGGTACTGTAACCTTATTTCAAGAACGGGTTAATATTTTTGAAGCTATTGCTAACGTAGGAGATATTCTTATAACTGGAGACAAAAAGGATGTTATGATAATTAGGCAATATCCGCAAGGACAAAAAATTCATCACCTAGACCTTACTGATGTAGAAGTGATGAGTTCACCGTACTATTATATTCAACCTAATGATATGATTTATGTGAAACCACTTAAGCAAAAATCATGGGGAACAGGAACTACTGGAGTACAATCTTTAACCACAATAATATCTATACTATCTTTAGTGACTACTACTATTGTACTTTTAAGACTATAAGAAGAAAATTATGAATGAAGATTTTGATCTAAATGAGGTACATTCTAATTTTGATATTAAAGGCTTTATATTTAAAGTCTTAAGTTTTTGGAAGTTTGTCCTATTATGTTTGGCTATTGCATTTACCATAGCCTATTTTAATAATATTCGTAAGCAAAACATATACAGATTAGATTCCTTAATCTCTATCGAAAACGAACAAAACCCCTTTTTTACAGCAAATACAAGCATATCCTTTAATTGGGGAGGCGTTTCTGGTAAAGTTGGTAAAATAATTACTGCTATAAAGACTAGAACACATAATGAGAAAGTTGTTGACTCTTTACAATTTTATATGCAATATATGGTAGAAGGTAAGTATCGTAAAACTGATATTTATAAAAATGCACCATTTTATTTAGAACTAGATAAATCAAAAGGACAAATTTTGAATAAACCAATAGGTATTCGATTTATTAACGATACTTCATTTGAGATTTTTTCAGAGTTTGCGAGTGATAAAGTTTCTGTACAACATTATGATACCAAGACTAAACAAAATGTGAGTGTGCAACAAGGGCAATTTTTACAATCTTTTACTTTTGGAGAATCTGTACAGCTACCATTTTTAAATGCTACGATTCACTTAAAACCATCGACTAAAGTTTCAGTAGGTAGTGAGTTTTTTGTAAACTTTTTAAATTTTGATAATGTTGTCAATTCGTATAGATCATCTATAAAAATTGAACCTTTTTCTAAAACATCTTCTTCTGTTTTAAGATTATCTTTAATAGGAAACAACAAATCTAAAATTGTTGACTACTTAAATGCTACTACTGCTATTTTGAGTAAATTTGAGTTAGAACGCAAAAATTTATATGCGACCAACACTATAAAGTTTATAGATAGTAGTCTTGCCGCAGTAAGCACCAATTTAAAGGAGGTTACAAATGAAATGAATGAATTTAGACGTCAAAATAAAGTATTTGATGTGGATGATGAGATTTCTCAAATATCTAATCAACTCAAGATTTATGATAATGATAAGCAAGCAGAACAATCTAAACTCAATTATTTAATTCGCCTCGATAATTACTTAAGTACCAAAACCGATTATACTAAAATTGCTGCACCAACTTCGGTTGGTATTGAAGAAATAAATATATTAAACAGCCTTAGTAAAATTACATCATTGGCTATAGAGCGTCAAAATTTAGAATATACTGCCAAAGAAGGCAATGTGTTATTTCATGATTTAGATAGACAAATTAATGCAGAAAAAAATGTATTACTTGAAACCATTAAGTCAACCAAAAACACTTTAGGAATTCAATTAAATACGATAAGTAAAAATATTGCAAAATTAGAAGCTAAGCTAATAGACTTACCTGAAGACCAGCAAGAATATTTAAAAATTCAACGTAAATTGGATATTAGTATGGAATCGTACAATGTTTATCAGGCTAAACGTAGTGAAGCAGCCATTGTAAAAGCAGCTAATGTTTCAGATATTAATGTTATTGACGATGCAAAAGATATAGGTGGCGGATTGATAGGTCCAAATAAATCATTAAATTACATGATGGCTTTAATGCTTGGGAGTTTTACGCCATTGCTGCTTATTCTTATCATTTTTTTATTTGATAATAATATACATGGATCAGAAGATGTGGTAAAGCTTTCTAGAATTCCAATTATTGGGTTAGTAGGGATATACAAACATAATAATAATTTGGTGGTTTATGATAAACCTAAATCTGCTGTAGCTGAATCTTTTAGAGCGATTAGATCTAGTTTGCAATTTATTTATAAAAGGAAAGATGTTGAAGGCGGAAGAACATTAATGGTTACCTCTTCGGTTAGTGGTGAAGGAAAGACCTACTGTTCTATCAATCTTGCAACAGTACAAGCTTTATCTGGTAAGAGAACTATTTTGTTAGGATTGGATTTAAGAAAACCTAAAATTTTTGGAGACTTTAATATTTCTAATGATTTAGGAGTTGTTAATTATCTTATTGGAGAAAAAACAATTGAGGAAATAACGTTTAAAACACATATAGAGAATTTAAGTATTATCCCTTCTGGACCAGTACCACCTAATCCATCAGAGTTACTTATGATTGATAGAATGAAAACACTTATAGAGCAGCTTAAGAAAGACTACGACATGATAATAATAGATACACCACCTTTAGGTCTAGTGGCAGACTCTATTGAATTAACACAATATGTTGATGCAACTGTTTTTATAATACGTTTAAATTATACCAAAAAAGGAATGTTGAAATATATAAATGCTAAATATAATGCAGGAGAAGTAAAGGACATCAGTTTTATTTTAAATTTTTATAAGCACAAAGCCAATCATAATTACGATTATGGCTATGGCTATGGTTATGGTTATGGAGTGTATGGCAATGCGTATCATGAGAGTCAAAAAAAAACCTTTTTTAACCGAATTAAAAAGACATTTAAGATTAACACTTAAAAAACAGTTGTAATTGGTAACATCATCAAGTTTGGTAACAAAACGCATATTTGATTTTATTTTTTGTATCGTATTAATACCAATTTTATTTATTCCATTACTATTATTTATAATTATAGCAACCATAGACACGAGAGCATCTGGCGTATTTAAACAGGAAAGAGTTGGTCAACACGGGAAGATGTTCAATATATACAAAATAAGAACATTAAAGAAAGAGCAACACAAATTGGGAAGTTTAGATAAAAGTGCAACAAAATTTGGGAGGTTTTTAAGAGCATATAAATTAGACGAATTACCTCAATTGTTTAATGTGTTATTTGCAGATATGAGCTTTGTAGGTCCAAGACCAGATATTAAAGGATTTGCCGATAAATTAGTAGGAGAAGATAGAATTATTTTAGACATAAAACCTGGAGTCACAGGTCCAGCAACTATAAAATATAGAGATGAAGAAGCGATATTAGCTTTGCAAGATGACCCAGAAAAATACAATAGAACGATTATTTGGAAAGATAAGGTTGAAATTAATAAAATGTATATAAAAGATTGGAGTTTTTATTTAGATTTGATATATATATTTAAGTCAATAATTAATAAATAATGAAGAAAAAGGACAATATTGCAATAATAGGATTAGGGTATGTTGGGCTGCCATTAGCAGTGGAATTTGCAAAAAAATACCATGTTGTTGGTTTCGATATAAATGAAAATAGAATTAAAGAGTTAAAACAAGGAGTTGATAAAACCTTAGAGGTAGAAGGTAATAATTTAGAACAAGTTTTAATACATGATTTTGATAGCGAATCAGGACTTTATATATCTTCAAACCCTAAAGATCTCGAAAAATCTAATATTTATATAATTACAGTGCCAACTCCAACAGACGAGTTAAATAAACCTGTTTTTACGCCATTAATTAAGGCAAGCCAAACTGTAGGTAAAGTATTATCAAAAGGTGATATTGTTATTTACGAATCTACTGTTTATCCTGGTGCCACCGAAGATGTTTGTGTGCCAATTGTAGAAAAACAATCTGGATTAAAATTTAATGAAGATTTTTTTGTAGGCTATTCTCCAGAGCGTATTAACCCTGGAGATAAAAAACATACAGTTACAAAAATTTTAAAAGTTACTTCTGGTTCCACACCAGAAATAGCTGAACAGGTAGATCAACTATATAAATCTGTTATTACTGCAGGAACCTATTTGGCACCTTCAATAAAAGTAGCTGAAGCAGCAAAGGTTATTGAAAATTCACAAAGAGACATTAATATTGCTTTTGTAAATGAATTGTCAAAAATATTCAGACTATTAGATATTGATACTAAAGCGGTTTTAGAAGCTGCTGGCACAAAATGGAATTTTATTAATTTTAGCCCTGGGTTAGTTGGTGGTCATTGTATTGGTGTAGATCCTTATTATTTGGCACAAAAAGCAATTGAAGTAGGATATAACCCTGAAATTATTTTAGCTGGACGAAAAATGAATGACAGTATGGGAAGCTATGTTGCTCAAGAAACCGTTAAAATGATGATAAAAAAGGGAGCTACAATTAAAGGTTCTAATGTTTTGGTTCTGGGTATTACGTTTAAAGAAAACTGTCCAGATATTCGTAATTCAAGAGCTATAGATATTATTCGTGAATTAGAAACCTACGATGTAGATGTTGACTTGTACGACCCTTGGGCATCTAAAGAAGAGGTTAAACACGAATATAATTTAGATTTGATAAACACCACATCAAGTTTAAAAGATAATTACGATGCCATTATTTTAGCAGTATCTCATAATCAATTTTTAGAATTAAATTTAACAGACCTTAAATCTGAAATAGGAGTTATTTTTGATGTAAAATCACTATTGCCAAAACAAATTGTAGACGCCAGATTATAATGTATAATAACAAATATCATAGCCAAGACCTTTCATCTTATTCATTTCTTATTACAGGAGGTGCAGGTTTTATAGGTTCTAATCTTGTAGAATATTTATTAAAATTTGGAGCAAAAAAGGTACGTGTGCTTGATAATTTTTCAAATGGTTTTAGAAAAAATCTTACAGAATTTGAAGATAATCCGTCCTTTGAATTAATAGAAGGAGATATTCGTGATTTGCAAACCTGTATTGAAGCTATGAAAGATATAGATTATGTATCTCATCAAGCAGCTTTAGGCTCAGTTCCAAGATCAATAAATGATCCTGCTACAACTAATGAAGTTAATATTTCAGGTTTTTTAAATATGATGATTGCGCTTAAAGAAAGTAATACTGTTAAGCGTATGGTCTATGCAGCCTCTAGTTC
>CAYRVY010000060.1:0-8661 GCA_964427695.1 uncultured Flavobacteriaceae bacterium | reverse complement strand
ATTCTAAAGACTATTACAAAAAAAAGGGTATTGGAAGACCTACAAAAAAAGACCGTAGAGATATTGATGAATTTAACGATGAAAATGCGTAATTTTAAATTAAATATAAAACAAGTTAAATGACTGTTACAAATAACGTAATATTAACTCATGAGGAAATAGTTCATAAAATAAAGCGTATTGCTTATCAGATTTATGAAAGTAATGTTGAAGAAAGCAACATAATTTTAGCTGGTATTGAAAGTAATGGTTATGTTTTAGCAAAAAGACTAAAGACCAATTTAATGAAAATTTCATCTTTAGAGCCAATACTTTGTAAAGTTTCAATTGATAAAAGAAATCCTTTAAATGAGATTAAAACGTCTATTCCAGTAGAGGCATATAAAAACAAATCTGTCATTTTAATTGATGATGTATTAAATTCAGGAACAACATTAATTTATGGTGTTAAACATTTTTTAGATGTTCCTCTCAAACAATTTAAAACTGCTGTATTAGTAAATAGAAATCATAAAAAATATCCAGTAAAAGCTGATTTTAAAGGTATCTCTTTATCAACCTCAATACAAGAACATGTAAAGGTTGTGTTAGATAATAATGATTTTAAAGCTGTTTTAGTATAGTTTCAACTATGTCCTGTTCTGTTTTTGTATCTGTTGAAATAGTTAAATCAGCCAGACTATAATATTGAGATCTTTCAAACAAATGTTTAGCAATAAACTCTGTTAATTTTTCTTCAGAATCTATGTGAGAAATTAATGGTCTTTTATTTTTCTCATTTATAAGTCTTTCTACTAAAGCCGGAATAGTTGCTTTTAGATATACAGTTTTAACATTGTAAGCACTTTGTAAAAGGCTTATATTATTTCCATAACATGGAGTTCCGCCACCTAATGATAAAACCATTTCATCATTCTTTTTTAAAACTTTTTTCAGGTAATGGGATTCTTTTTTTCTGAAATAAATTTCGCCTTTTAACTTAAAAATGTTTTGAATGGAATTATTTTCATTTTCTTCAATTACATCATCTAAATCAATAAAACTACAACCTAACTTCTTAGCTAATACTTTACCAATTGAAGTCTTGCCAGAGGCCATATAACCCAATAAAACTATATTCATTTTATCACTCTATTTTATTTAGTAAATGTATGCAGTATAACCTAACTAAAAACTAAAATTAATATTAAAAATGTGTTGTAATATAAATTAAACATTTTATATTTGCACCCTCGTTAGAGAAAATTAATGACCTGGTAGCTCAGTTGGTAGAGCATCTCCCTTTTAAGGAGAGGGTCCTGGGTTCGAGCCCCAGCCAGGTCACAAAGAGTTAAGCTAATATGCTTAACTTTTTTTTTACCCGAATGCTGGAATTGGTAGACAGGCATGGTTGAGGGCCATGTGTCCATTAGGGCGTGTGGGTTCGAGTCCCATTTCGGGTACAATAAAACGCAACTATATTATATAAAAATAGTTGCGTTTTAATTTTATGGCAAACGCACTCCTGCAATACTATATATTTCTAGCAAATGACTTCCTGTTGCTATACTATAATTTATATTCTTATTTTTATCAAAATATCACACTCATTTAAATTAATATATATGACCTTTAAAAATTATATTTTTTTCTTTACATTTTGTTTTCCAATAAGCTTTTACGCACAAACAGATAGCATTAAAACTGTTGTTTTAAAACCCGTAATGGTAAAATCTTCACGTATTATTGAAAAGGAAATAAAAATTCCTATATCAATTTCCAGTATTTATTATGAAGACACACAAGCTATAAGACAGCAACTTTCATTACATGATTACATTAAAAATATACCAGGAGTATTTGCTTTAAATTCAAATAATTTTTCTCAAGACCTTCGTGTGTCTATAAGAGGATTTGGTGCACGTTCAGCTTTTGGAATTAGGGGTATTAAAATCATTGTAGATGGCATACCAGAAACTACACCAGATGGTCAGGGTCAAATTGACAACCTCAATTTAGGGATTATAAAAAATATTGAAATAATGAAAGGTCCTGCGGCATCTCTTTATGGAAATGCATCCGGAGGAGTTATTAGTATTTATACTACTGATAGCTTTGATGAAAATTATATAAATTCGGGTTTAACATTTGGAAGTTATAATTTTCAACAATACCAAATTTCTGCTGGATATGGAAATCAAAAAAATAGTTTAATAATACAAGGAACTAAAAGCCAAACAGATGGATTTAGAACACAAAGCGGATTTAAAAACTACAATCTAAATCTAAGAATGAAGCATTTGTTTTCTGAAAATACCAAATTAAATGTTTTCTTAAATTATAGTGATAGCCCATATGCTGGAGATGCTGGTGGTTTAACACTCGAAGAAGTAAAAGAAGATAGACAGCAAGCTAGAGGTAGGAATTTGGATTTTATGACTGGCGAACAAATCGATCAATTTAAAATTGGAATAAGTTTCAATCATAAATGGTCAAATAGCACTTTTAACAATTACGGATTTTACTCTTCTCGGAATTTTCATGGCTTACTACCTTTTGAATTTGGAGGAATGATTAATTTAAACCGAGACTATTTTGGGTTTGGAAGCAGTTATACATTAAAAAACCAGTATAAAAAGTTACAAAATTCACTTCAGTTTGGTTTTGATTTAGCAAGCCAAAAGGACGATAGGTCAAGGTTTAAAAATTTAAATGGACAGCAAGGGGATAACACATTAGACCAAATAGAATCATTTAGATCAATAGGTATCTATGCCTTAAATCATTTATCTGTAGGCAAATTTTTAATTCGAACTGGTGTTCGTTTCGACCATAATAATTTAAAAGTTGAGGATTTATTTTTAAGCAATGGCAATCAATCTGGAGATATTAATCTAAAAGCTTTAAACCCTAGTTTAGGAATTAGTTACCAACTGCAACAACAACAGTACATTTATACAAATTTTTCATCTAGTTTCGAAACCCCTGTTTTAAGTGAGCTTTCTGCCAATCCAAATAATGAAGGAGGGTTTAATGCTTCTTTAAAGGCGCAGAAAGCAATAAATTATGAAATAGGCTATAAATTAAAAACCAAAAATAGTCGTCTTGAAATTGTACTTTTTCGAATTGAAACCAGAAATGACATTATTCCCTTTGAACTTGAAGATTTTCCAGGCAGAACATTTTTCAAAAACGCTGGCAAAACACTCAGAAAAGGGATAGAATTTAATTATAAATTGAAACTAGTTCAAAATTTAAATATTAATACAGGATATACCCTGTCAAAATTTAATTACACTTCCTTTATTACACCTAATGGAAATTTTAATGATAAGCAACTTCCAGGAATACCTAAACATATGGGGTCTTTAGCGTTTAATTATACAAACAAAAAAGGACTTAACATTCTATTAGACAATCGTTATGTAGGTAATTTGTATGCCAATGATTCCAATTCTGTAAAAGATAACAGCTATTTAATTACTAATTTAAATTTTGGTTATACGTTGAAGGGTAAACATGCTAATATTACTCCTTTTTTAGGTATTAATAACCTATTTAACACATTGTATAATGACAACATTCGCATAAATGCTTTTGGTAACCGTTACTATGAACCTGCTCCAGGAATTAATATTTTTGGTGGCATAAGAATTTTTCACGCGCTTTAAATTTGGTATTTAGTCTTAAACTCTAATAATTAGGACAAACCTGATATTTTTCCATCATTATCAATAGTCATTCTCTCTGATGCTGGCACAACGGGAAGTCCTGGCATACGCATCATATTTCCTAAAATCGGAATTAAAAATCCTGCGCCTGCGGCGAACTCAAATTCACGAACTGTAACCCTAAATCCTTCAGGTCTGCATAATAATTTATCATTGTCGGAAAATGATTTTTGTGTTTTTGCCATACAAATTGGTAATTTAGTTAAGCCCAAATCTTCTATCTTCTTCAAGTCTCTTAGTGCAAATTTAGAATAATCAACACCATCAGCTCCATAAATTTCTTTGGCAATGGTTTCAATTTTTTCTCTTACAGGAGCATCCCAATCATATAATTGTTTAAAACTATTATTCCCAGATTCAATTTCTTTTACAACTGCATTCGCTAATTCAATCATTCCATCTCCTCCTTTTGCGAATCCGTTAGCCACAACTGCTTGTACATTTAATTTAGCACAACGTTCCTGAATTAACTCTACTTCTTCTTTACTATCTGTGAGAAAAATATTAATTGCAACAACTGGATTTAACCCAAAATTCTTCATGTTCTCAATATGCTTTTCCAAATTTGATAATCCAATTTCAACACGTTCTAAACTTACATCGTTATATTGTTCTTGTGTTGCTCCTCCATGATGACGAAGTGCTCTAATTGTAGCAATAAGCACTACAGCTTTAGGCTTCAATCCTGCCGAAACACATTTAATGTTTAAGAATTTTTCTGCACCTAAATCTGCTCCAAAGCCTGCTTCTGTAACCACAAAATTAGACAAAGTTAATCCCATTTTAGTAGCTATAATTGTATTAGTTCCTTGTGCAATATTTGCGAATGGACCTCCATGAATAATGGCTGGATTTCCTTCAAGGGTTTGAACTAAATTTGGTTTTATAGCATCTTTAAGTAAAATGGCCATTGCATTTTCTGCTTTTAAATCTTTCGCATATATTGGTTTTCTATCTAATGTTTGACCAACATAAATATTTCCCAAACGTTGTTTTAAATCACCAAAATCTTTAGCCATACAAAGAATAGCCATCACTTCGGAAGCCGCTGTAATATTGAATCCATCTTGTCGGGGAATCCCATTAGCAATACCTCCTAGACCAATGGTAATATCTCTTAATGAACGGTCGTTCATATCCATAACACGTTTCCATGCGATAGTCCTTGGGTCAATACCTAAACTTCTTGTACGAGATTGAAGGTTATTATCAATAAGTGCAGAGAGTAAATTATTTGCTTTTTCAATGGCTGAAAAGTCTCCAGTAAAATGAAGATTAATATCTTCCATTGGGACAACTTGAGAATAGCCACCACCAGCGGCTCCACCTTTTATGCCAAAAACAGGCCCTAAAGATGGTTCGCGTAGTACAACTGTTGTTTGTTTACCAATTTTATTCAATCCTTCTGTTAAACCAATAGATACTGTTGTTTTACCTTCTCCTGCAGGTGTTGGTGTAAGTGCGGTAACTAATATTAAGTTATTTTTGGTTACTTTTTCTTCATCAATCAAATGAATTGGTAGTTTAGCTTTGTATTTTCCATACATTTCCAAATCATCCTCATTAATATTTAATTTTGAAGCAATATCTCTAATATGCTCCATTCTATTGCTTTGTGCAATTTCTATGTCTGACATAAGTTTGTATTCTGTTGAAATCCCTTTATATTTTTTCAGGATACGAAGTTAATAAATAAAGTTATATCTGCATACAATGTCATTAAGGACTGAAGGATATTTCTTTAAATTGTTATTCTGCAAGCAATTCATCAATAGTAGTTCTCACTTTTTTGCTATTCCAATTTGAAGCCCCTGTTTTATCGATAACAATATTTCCCTTTTTATCGATTAGGAATGTTCTAGGAATTGAGGATACATTAAACACTTTTGGATATTGTGTTAATGGCTTATATACATTGAAGGTATAATCATTTTTAGTTATAAACATAGAAATTTTTTCACTATCTTCATTAGACACAAACAGAAAAATTATTTTGTCTTTATAATCGTTATGAAGTTTCTCTAAACTTGGCATTTCGGCAATGCAAGGCGGACACCAAGTAGCCCAAAAATTTATTAAAACTACTTTATTTTTTGTTGATGCAAAATCGAATGTATTTCCGTTAACATCTTCTAACTGCCAATTGTAGGTGTCCAATACCTTTCTATCTTCAGAATCTGTTACTGAAGGGCTAAATAAAGCCAAACCTTTATTCAACAGCACTTGAACAGGTTGTCTTGTTTGGGGAATAATAAGTAAAACTACTACTAATAGAAAAATAAGATTGTTTCTTTTGGATTTAGAAATGTTCATAGTTAAATAAAAAAAGCATAGTTTCTATGTCGAAACTATGCTATAAATCTAACAAAAAATATGCAGTTTGATTATCTGGATACTGTACCTCCTGGCAAAGAACCAAGATTCATTGCAAAAGAATGTGTAGCTGGAGCTGTGTCCATACCTGCTGTACCAACCAAAGGCTTCATAACAAAAGGTCCCGGTAAATCGTCTGGAACTGGTTCTACTGAAATCACGACAGTTCTTCCTCTAACATCTAAAGGAAACATTTCTCCTGCTGGAGCATTCATAAAAAAGTCTTCTCCTGGAATAGGCGGTCCAGGATTTACGCCACTAAATGGTGCCGCATCATCTACTGTACTAAAATTTGTAAATGTTCCTGTGCTTAATGGTCCGCTATTACCTACAACCCAACCTTCGTAAATCCAACCCTCTGGTAATGTAGGCAATACAAAGTTAGCTGTTGGTGGCATTCCAGGTGTACCAAACCAAACTCCATTTTCATCGTTTCCGTTATTAGTTCCTGTTTCGTCTGTTGGTGTTCGTAAAAAGAACATCCCTGACGCATTACTAAAATTACCAACTACTCCATTGGAATTTACACTTGCAGTATTACCGGAAAAATCTCCTGCTAAAATTTTTGTTGCTGCAGGTGCTGGATCTGAATCAACTAATGGTTCTATAGACAATACAAAAGTTGTAGCACTATTTAATTGTGCAGTATTTACTGTAAAAGATTGCGGAAAAGTTACACTTGTAAATGTTCCTGTAGAAACGGGAGCACCATCTACTATAATCCATCCTTCGTAAACATAATCTGTTCCTAACGGTTCTAAACCTATAAGATTTAAGGTTAAAATTGAGGTTGTAGGACCATTGTCATCGTCACTACTACAAGATGTGGCAAAAATTCCTAATGCCAAAATTGCTAAAATCGTTTTCTTAATCATTCTATAATTTTTAAAATTTTTTACTCTTCAAAAGTATAGAATGATGTATTCTTGAAATGTTAGCTATCTAACGTTTATAGAAGTTTTTTATAGATTCTGATTTGCTTCCTACTAAAATCTATTATTTTTTCTTCTTTTAATTCATTTAAAAGGATGTTTAAAGTTGGTCTGGAAGTGCCAATAAGACAAGCAATATCTTTTTGGGTATAAGGATGGTTTATTACCACATCCCCAGATTTCGTGCAATCATGACCATAATCTATACAAAGCTCATTTAAGAATTCTAATAATCTTGTTTTAGTATCTTTAAATAACAATATTTGAAGCTGTCTTTCTAATTTTTTAAACTTAAAACCAATAATCTTATAAATCTTAAAACTAAAAGTTTTATTATTACGCATTAAATCATGCATTGTTTCTACACCAATTGGGCAGATTGACGTATTATCATCTATAGACTGAGCAAATTCATTACGTATGGTCTCACCTAGAATCGCTTTTTCACCAAATAACTCGCCCCGAGTTAGAATAGCTTTTACAATTTCTGATCCATCTTCATTATAATAACCAATCTTCACTTTCCCCTTTTCAATTAGATACACTTTGTTTGATGAATCTTCTTCAAAATATATATAATCCTTCTTACTATAGGTATCAAATTCGTGATCTTTTTTGTATGCCTTAAATTTATGTGGGCAAAGCATTTTAAAAAGATTTACATCGTCAAAAAACCAAAGAGCACTCATTGCTTTTTTTATTTTTTTTTAAAGATAGTAGATTCTTAACAATTAGAATATATAGTACAAAAAAACTCCCAAATTTCTTTAAGAGTTTTCTTATATTTAAACTCGTCTTGAGTTATTTTAAACTACTAATTACTCACCTTGTCTTTTTATTAAATTCAAAGCAGAGCCTTCATTATACCAATTTATTTGTGATTGATTATAAGTATGATTTGTTTTAATAAGGTCTTTGCTTCCATCTGTATGCACAAATTCAATAGTTAATTGTTTCCCTGGCGAAAACTCATTTAGATCTAAAAAGTTAATAGTATCATTTTCTTGAATTAAATCGTAATCACTCTCATCAGCAAAAGTTAAGCCTAACATGCCTTGCTTTTTAAGATTGGTTTCATGAATACGAGCAAAAGATTTTACAAGTACTGCCACCACACCGAGATGGCGAGGTTCCATTGCAGCATGTTCTCTTGATGAGCCTTCTCCGTAATTATGATCGCCTACTACTAAAGTTTTTATTCCTTCAGCTTTATATTCTCTGGCAACATCTGGAACACCTCCATATTCGCCAGTTATTTGATTTTTTACAAAATTTGTTTTCTTTCCAAAAGCATTAACAGCACCTATTAACATATTATTAGAGATATTATCTAAATGTCCACGATAACGCAACCAAGGTCCAGCCATTGAGATATGATCTGTTGTACACTTTCCGAAAGCTTTAATTAATAATTTAGCGCCTTCTATTTTGTTGCCAATTGGCTCAAATGGTGTTAATAATTCTAAGCGTTCAGAATTAGGGTTTACAGATATAGCTATATTAGATCCATCCACAACAGGTTCTACATAGCCTGCATCTTTTACATCAAAACCATTTGGAGGTAATTCTATTCCAATAGGCTCGTCTAATTTTACTTCTTCTCCATTTTCATTTAACAAGGTATCATTCATTGGATCAAAATCCAA
>CAYRVY010000059.1:0-8728 GCA_964427695.1 uncultured Flavobacteriaceae bacterium | reverse complement strand
ATTTAGTGCTCCAAACTATATGCACTGTTAACCTTGAAACTGTATGACCATTAACCCTTTGTTCTGACATATAACAAAGGTAGATTTTTTAGAAGCTAAAGCGAAATGCACTAAAGTGCATAGTTTTAACTATTTTTGAGACCAATAAAAATGAGATTTTGGAAAATTATAGCCATTTATGGAAAATAGAAAAAGCGTTTAGAATATCAAAACACGATTTAAAAAATAAGACCAATATACCATAGAGTTCAAAAAAGAATAGAAGCTCACATAACGATTAATTTTGTGGCTTATAAAGTTTACAAAGAACTTGAAAGATTACTAAAGGAAAAAGAAATAAAATTAAGCCCTGAAAAAACAATTGATATTGCTAAAACGATATATCAAATAGAAGCTAAAACAAAAGATAATCAAATTATAAAACATACTCTACTTTTAACAGATGAACAAAAGTTTTTAGCTGATGAATTTGGATTTGGGTGACCCAGTGTCGAAAACAGGAAAGAACTTCAAAAACTCAAATTTAATTTATGATATTTTATTAATAATTGTATATTTGTCGCCGATAAAGACAAATATAATTTGCTTTTAAATAGTTCTTTTTGACTTTAGTGTGCAATTCGGTGAACAGCATACGGTTAAAAGTGTTTAAGTCACTATAATATAGCGGGTTACAGAATTTCAATTAATCCTGCCACCCCGACAAAAAATTTTGTTTTTTAAAGCAATATATTCCAGAATATAATCTTTAAATGGTGGCATAGCTCAGCTGGATAGAGCACCTGCCTTCTAAGCAGGCGGTCCTAGGTTCGAATCCTAGTGCCATCACAAATTGCCTTACTCTTTAGTAAGGCTTTTTGTTTTTATAATCTCAACTGAAAATGTAAAAGTTGTTAATTTTGTGATAAGTTGTAAAAAACGAGATAGTTACGTAATTTAATACTATCTTTGCGGCTTAAATTAATTTAATATTTTAACAATGAGTAAAGGTATCGTAAAATTTTTCAATGATTCTAAAGGTTTTGGTTTCATCACAGAAGAAGGAGCAGACAAAGACCACTTTGTACACATTTCTGGATTAATCGACGAAATTCGTGAAGGCGATGAAGTTGAATTTGATCTACAGGAAGGACAAAAAGGATTAAACGCAGTAAATGTAAAAGTAATTTAATATATACTTGTTAACTTTTTTGAAACAAAAAACCTGCAACATTGTGTTGCAGGTTTTTACATTTATAAACTTTTCGTTTTCCTTTTATACCAATTTAACTATAAAACGAGCTATAAATAAATTGGAGTTAGACTAAAATTGCTCTCTTCCTGAAAAATGAAATGCGCTTTCAATAGCAGCATTCTCATCACTATCGCTTCCATGTACAGCATTTTCACCTATTGAAGCAGCATATAATTTACGTATAGTACCTTCGGCTGCTTCTGCAGGATTAGTAGCTCCAATTAAGGTTCTAAAATCTTCTACTGCATTATCTTTTTCTAAAATAGCTGCAACAATTGGCCCTCGCGTCATATATTCTACTAACTCTCTATAAAATGGACGTTCTTTATGTACTTCATAAAATGCTTCGGCATCAGCTTTAGTCATTTGAGTTAATTTTAAAGCTACAATTCTAAATCCTGAAGCAGTAATTTTTTCTAATATGCTGCCAATATTTCCTTTTTCAACCGAATCCGGTTTAAGCATTGTAAATGTTCTGTTTGTTGCCATTGTTTTGTTTAAATTTTCGTGCAAAAATACAGTTTTTTAGTTTATTTACAAGTTAATAAGATTGGATTAATTCTTGTAGAAGTATATTGTCTTTACCTCTCATTTGCATTGTAACTCTGTTATTTTTAAAATCGAATTTTAAAATTCCAAAACTCTTTTCAGATACAACCTTTCCTACTCTATATTTATTTGGTTCACCAGAAAAGGTAGTATAAGAATGTGTCAAACCACTTGAAGTGAAATCTATTAAAGGATAAGATAAGTCGTCGTCGTCTTTTTTTGAAAACTCCGAAAGATGCCTATCTCCTGAAAGGATGATAGTATTTTTAGCATTTGTAGTTTTAATAATATTAACTAATTTATCAACCTCATGAGGCATATTTCCCCAACTTTCAAAACCATGTTCGGAAGATAAAAACTGAATACTACTTACTATAATATTATAAGAAGCATTAGAATTTTGAAGCTGGTTTGTTAACCATTCCCATTGTGTTTCACCAAGCATACTTCCCTCTCCATAGATGTTAGGTTTATATCTTTTTCTTGTTTCAGTATCAGGAGTTAGAGCTGTTCTAAAATAACGAGTATCTAATAAAATAATCTTAATAATCTCGTTATTAACAAAATAGTCTTTAGCAAAATACACACCTTCTTGCTTTCTTCTCTTATCATTTTTATCTACATTAATAAAATCTAAAAATAACCGTTGAGCTTCAGCCTTTTTAAAATATTCGGTTCCTCCATCATTTAATCCATAATCATGATCGTCCCAAGTACCAAGAACCTCTACATTTTTAACAAAATTATTATATTCTATATTATTTTTTTGCTTCTGGTAAACTTGTTGCATTAAGGTCATATTGTTAGTGTCAGCATACACTACATCGCCTCCCCAAATCCAAACATTAGATTTGTTTTTCACTATTTCATCCCATAAAACATTAGGTAAATCTTGATTATTACAGGATCCAAAGGCAATAGTAAAATCAATAGAAGTTACTTTAGTTTCTTGTTTTGCTTCATGTTGTTTATTATTAGTTTTACAAGAACTTAGAATTAGCAATAGGAAGAAAATATATTTGAAATTGCACATTTTGATAATTTTAATTTAATGCAAAATAGCTAATTAGTTGTTAAAAACAAGGTTAAGAAAAAGTAAAAAATTGTATCTTCGCAGCCGTATGACAAAAAAGGATATTAAAGAAATTAAACTATTACTGGACACACCAAAACCCATCGTTATTGTACCACACAAAAATCCTGATGGTGATGCCATTGGTTCTTCGCTTGGTTTGTACCATTATTTAAAATCTAAAGGACATAATGTTGTTGTTATTGCTCCAAATGATTATCCGGGTTTTTTAAAATGGATTTCTGGAAAAGACATAATTATTAAACACGAATCAGATACTCTTAAAGCAAATACTTTTATTGAAAATGCTGAAATTATTTTTACTTTAGATTTTAATGCCTTAAACAGAACAGGAAGTATGGAACCAGCATTAGTAAAAGCTGAAGCAGTTAAGATTTTAATTGACCATCACCAGCAACCTGAAGATTATGCCAAGTACGTCTATTCAGATGTTTCAATGTGTTCTACCAGCGAAATGATTTATCATTTTTTAGAAATGTTAGGTGATGTAACAGCAATAGATAGCCTAATTGCCACAAGTTTATATGTAGGAATAATGACAGATACAGGCTCGTTTCGTTTTGCTTCTACAACGAGTACAACGCATCGTGTTGTAGCAGAACTTATTGATAAAGGTGCCAATAATGCACAAATTCATAATAATGTTTACGATACAAACACTTTTAATAGAACACAATTATTAGGTTGTGCTTTAAACAATTTAAAAATTATTCAAGAATTTAAAACAGCTTACATTTATTTGTCACAAGACGAATTAAATACATTCAAATTTAAAAAGGGAGATACAGAAGGTTTCGTAAATTATGGTCTCTCTATTGAGAATATTGTTTTTGCCGTTATTTTCATAGAAGACAAAAAAGAAGGTATTATTAAAATTTCTCTTCGTTCAAAAGGTAATTTTGATGTAAATACGTTTGCTCGCAATCATTTTAATGGCGGAGGTCACTTAAATGCTGCTGGAGGACGTAGTGAATTAAGCTTAAAAAACACCATAGAAAAATTTGTTAGTATATTGTCCAATTATAGTAAAGACCTCAAGTAGTGAAGAAATCTCTAATCATATTATTAATTTTTATCACGTTTTTTGGATGTGATAAACCAGAAGCAAGACACCCTGTTTCAGTAAAAACTGGTTCGTATATTGATAAATCTGTTGCACTTAACAAGACACTTAATAGTGAGCAACATGAACGCATTCAGCAAATAATTAAAAATAATCCAGACACAGAATTTATTGCTTCTCAAAACGGATTTTGGTATTATTATAATGTTAAAGTTGAAGGAGATTCTATAACACCAAAATTTGGTGACTTGGTTAACTTTAATTATAGCGTTACAGATTTTAACAATAATACTATTTATACTGAAGAAGAGCTTAAAGAACTTAATTATACAATGGATCAAGAAGAATTATTTTCAGGGCTTCGTGAAGGTTTAAAATTAATGAAAGCTGGAGAAACAATTACGTTTTTATTTCCTTCAGATAAAGCTTATGGCTATTATGGTGACGAAAATAGAATAGGGATAAACATTCCTTTAATATGTACTGTAACAATTAAAACAATAACTCAAATAAAAACAAATTAAAATGAACACTTTAAAACATATTATGAAAATGCTATCCTTAATTTTATTTTTAAGTTTAAGCTCATGCAATGATAAATATCCAGATCTTGGCGATGGTCTTTTTGCAGAGTTTGTTACTAACAAAGGCACAATGGTAGCTAAACTTACTTTCGAAAAAACACCTGTTACTGTAGCAAATTTTGTAGCATTAGCCGAAGGAGTACACCCAATGGTTGACAGCACTTATAAAGGTAAGAAATTTTATAACGGATTAACCTTTCATCGTGTTATCGATAATTTCATGATTCAAGGTGGAGACCCAACAGGAACAGGTTCTGGAAGTCCAGGTTACAAATTTGGAGACGAATTTGATGATACTCTAAAACACGACAAACTCGGAATTTTATCTATGGCAAATTCAGGTCCAGCAACAAACGGAAGCCAGTTTTTTATTACTGAAACACCAAGACCAAATTTAGATAATAGACATTCTGTTTTTGGAGAATTAGTTTTAGGTCTAGAGATTCAAGACACTATCTCTAATGTAAAAACTGCAGCAAGAAATAAACCTGTTGAAGATGTTGTTATTAAAGAATTAAACATTATTCGTCAAGGTTTTGATGCACGTAACTTTGATGCTGTAAACGTTTGGGAAACCGAACTGCCTAAACTTGAAGAACGTAAAAAACAAAGGGAAGAAGAAGCACGTAAAAAAGCGGAAGAAGAACAAAAAATTAAAGCCGAAAAAGTTGAAGCAGCATCAGCAGAAATTTTACCAATACTCACCGATTATAAGAGTAAGGCATCTACGTTAGCTTCTGGTTTAATGATGCATTACATTACAAAAGGCAATGATGTAAAACCAAAACAAGGACAAAGTGTTAACATACATTACGAAGGTTATTTTACCGATGGCAGATTATTCGATTCTAGTCGAAAAGAACTTGAAGAAAAGTATGGTATATACAACCCTCGAAAAGATGAAGGCGGTTATTATAAACCTATGACCATGAAAATAAGCCCAGATGTTTCAATGATAGCTGGGTTTAAAGAAGGCGCAGCTGCAATGCGTGTTGGTGATAAAGCTTATTTATACATCCCTTCACATTTAGCTTATGGCGAAAATGGACGTGGACAAATACAGCCTAATACAGATTTAATTTTTGTTATTGAAATAATCGAAATTGTAAAATAAAACATCTCTTATACCAATTTAAATATTTGATGTCGTAAAATAAAATAGAAATTATTTTTTACAAGATTGAGGCAAAATATTTTAGCATAGCCATCCGCGTGTCGCAGAAGCTTTAGCGGAGGCACAAGTTAAGGTACAATATTTTAACGATAATATTGTGAAAAAGAAACTATTTTATGCGACATTATATGTTTAAATTGGTATTATTATAACAGACAAAAAAAGCAGCTCAATGAGCTGCTTTTTTTGTTAAAGTTAACAAAGTGAAATACCTCATCATTGAGCAAAAGAGATTCTTCACTAGGTTTAGAATGATACTTATTTTTTAGGAATTTGCTTTAATATCTCCAGCACAAATTTCCAGTATTTCTGTACTGAAGAAATACTTGCTCTTTCATCTGGAGAATGTGCTCCACGAATTGTTGGTCCAAAGCTTATCATATCCATTTCTGGATAATTAGTTCCTAATATACCACATTCTAATCCTGCATGACAAGCAGCAACATGAGCTTTTTCTCCATTAATGTCTTCATAAAGTTTTGACATCACTTTTAAAATTTCAGAATCCATATTTGGTGTCCAACCAGGATAGCTTCCCGAAAATTCTACTTTACAATCCATAAGTTCAAAAGTTGAACGAAGCATATTTGCCAAATCCATTTTTGAAGACTCAACCGATGAACGCGTTAAACATCCTATTGTAATATCTCCATCTTTAACAATAACTCGTGCAATGTTATTAGAGGTTTCAACCAATTCAGGAATATCTGCACTCATTCTATAAACTCCGTTGTGAGCAGCATATAATGTTTTTATTAATTGTTGCCCTACTTCTTTTCCCATCATTAATTCAGGCGTTTTTGTACTATGAAAAGAAATATTCAAATTTGATTCCATAGTTTTAAACTCTGATTTTATATTTTCAATTTCCTCTGAAAACTTAAATTCTAAAAATCTATCATTGTTTGATTCTGTAACGATTACTGCAATACTCTCTCGCGGAATCGCATTGCGTAAACTTCCTCCATCAATTTCACTAATTTGTATTTTATTAATAACAGAATAGATTAACCTATTCATTATCTTATTAGCATTCCCTAATCCTTTATGAATATCCATTCCGGAATGACCACCATTTAGCCCTTTTACTTCAATTTTATAAGCAATAAAATCTTTAGAAACAGTTTCTTCAATATAAGTTCGTGTCGCAGTTACATCTATTCCTCCTGCACAACCTACTCCAATTTCATCATCTTCTTCAGTATCTAAATTTAAAAGTATTTCACCTTGTAGTAAGTCTGCTTTTAAGCCCATTGCTCCTGTCATTCCTGTTTCTTCATCAATTGTAAACAGAGCTTCAATAGCTGGATGCGAGATTGTATCACTTTCTAATATTGCCATGATGGTTGCCACTCCTAATCCATTATCTGCACCCAGAGTTGTGCCTTTTGCTCTAACCCAATCTCCATCTACATACATCTCTATACCTTGCTTATCGAAATCAAAGTTAATATCTGAATTTTTTTGGTGTACCATATCGAGATGCGACTGCATTACAATGGTTTTTCTATCTTCCATTCCAGAAGTAGCAGGTTTTTTTATAATGACGTTGCCTACTTCGTCTTCAATGGTTTCTAAACCAAGTTTGTTTCCAAAATCTTTCATAAAAGCAATAACACGCTCTTCCTTTTTTGATGGTCTTGGTACTGCGTTTAAATCGGTGAATTTATTCCAAAGCTCTTCTGGCTGTAATTGTCTTATTTCGGATTTCATAATTTTTTAACTAAAGTTTCGCAAAGTTACAAATTGCAATTCTATTTATATCAGATTAAATGTATGAGATATTTTTCGTTTCTTTAACTTTTAAAACATACAACCTATTCTTAAAAAAGAGACTTTATTAAAAACACACTTTATAACTCTTATTTAGGATTTAAAAACACATTTTAATATGGCATTACAAGAAGAATTTAAAACTCAAGGCGATTTTTTATTTATTAACAGAAGCTATTTACCATTAATCATTTTAGTGATTGGAATAGCTGTTTTTATACATACTGCATACTACCAAATTGAAACTCAAAATATATGGTCTGGATATTTTGAATTTGTTTGTCTCGGAATGAGCCTTTTAGGCTTATTGATACGAATTATTACAATTGGTAATACTCCAAAAAATACATCTGGGAGAAATACTACAGAAGGTCAAATAGCTGAAGAATTAAATGTAACAGGTATTTACTCAACTGTTAGACATCCTTTATATCTTGGTAATTTCTTTATGTGGCTTGGTGTTGCAATGCTTACTAATAACGCTTGGTTTACAGTTTCATTTATATTATTCTTTATGATTTATTACGAAAGAATAATGTATGCTGAAGAGAGCTTTTTGAGGGGGAAATTTCAGGATTATTATCTAAATTGGGCAAAAGATACGCCTGCTTTTATACCTTCTTTTAAAAACTATAACAAAGCTAAATATCCCTTTAGTTTTAAAAAGGTTTTAAAAAAAGAAAAAAATGGGTTAGTGGCAGTTTTTCTACTATTTTGGCTATTTGATATGGTTGGCAAAACAATTAAAGAAAAAACAATAATTCTTGAGTATGATTTTTGGTTCTTCGGAGCCGTTATCACTACCATAATCTATTTAATCTTAAAGATTATGAAAAAAAGAAAAATGCTGGATGAATCTATATATTAATTAAGACATAATGTCGAATTAAGATTTAAGTTAAGACTTGTATTTTTTATTTATTTTATGTCAATGCAAAAGAGAACAAAAATAATTATTGCGCTTAGTATCTTACCACAATATTTTATTGTTAAAACTCTTTCTCATTATCCCCATTTTATTGAAACCTATTATAGCAATGGCTTATATAAATTTATATCAAAAGTTTTAGGTTATGTGTTTGGCTGGCTGCCTTTTTCGGTTGGTGATATATTTTATACCATAGCTGGTATATATATTATACGATGGCTTTTTATAAATAGAAAGCGCTTTATTAAAGACACTAAATCTTGGTTTATTGATGTTTTTGCTGTAGTGTCTCTGCTGTATTTTGCGTTTCATTTGTTTTGGGGTTTAAAT
>CAYRVY010000058.1:0-8729 GCA_964427695.1 uncultured Flavobacteriaceae bacterium | reverse complement strand
CGCAATTGAATACTTAAATAACAATGAACAAATTTAAACAACTTGGTCTTGAAGACAACTTGCTTCAGGCCATAACCGACTTGGGTTTTGAAACACCAAGCGAAGTACAGGAAAAAGCAATCCCAATTTTATTAGAGCAAGACACAGATCTTGTCGCATTAGCACAAACAGGAACAGGTAAAACTGCTGCTTTTGGATTTCCTATGATTCAAAAAATTAATATAGATAGTCGTACTACACAAGGTCTTATTCTATCGCCTACTCGTGAGCTTTGCTTACAAATAACCAACGATATTAAAACCTATGGCAAACATTCTAAAGGCTTAAATGTTACTGCTATTTATGGTGGTGCAAGTATTACTGACCAAGCGAAACAGGTTAAACGAGGCACACAAATTATTGTGGCTACTCCTGGACGTATGAAAGATATGATTAGCCGCAGACTCGTCGATATTTCTAGGATAGAATACGCTGTTCTTGATGAAGCCGACGAAATGTTAAATATGGGATTCTACGAAGATATTACAGATATATTATCGCATACTCCAAAAGATAAAAGCACATGGTTATTTTCGGCAACCATGCCTAGAGAAGTATCTGCCATTGCTAAAAAATTCATGCATAATCCTGTTGAAATTACAGTAGGAAATAAAAATGAAAGTACAAATACTGTTTCGCATGAATACTATTTAGTAAATACAAGAGATCGGTATTTAGCTTTAAAACGTTTGGCAGATGCAAATCCAGATATATTTTCAGTTATTTTTTGTCGTACAAAACGTGATACTCAAAAAGTTGCTGAAAAACTGATTGAAGATGGTTACAATGCTGGTGCTTTACATGGTGATTTAAGTCAGAATCAACGTGATTTGGTCATGAAATCTTTTAGAAATAAACAAATACAAATGCTTGTAGCTACAGATGTTGCTGCTCGTGGTATTGATGTCGAAAATATTACTCATGTTATAAATTACCAATTGCCTGACGAACCAGAAGTATATACACATAGAAGTGGTCGTACTGGGCGCGCAGGCAAAACCGGAGTGTCTATGGTAATTATTTCTAAAAGCGAATTGCGAAAAATTAAAAGTATTGAACGTTTAATTAAAAAACAATTTGAGAAAAAAGAAATTCCTGACGGAATGGAAATTTGCCAAGTACAATTAATGTCGCTTGCAAACAAAATTCACGTTACAGAGATAAACCATGAAATTGATAAATATTTAGATCAAATTAACAAGTTGTTCGAAAACGATTCAAAAGAAGAATTGATAAAAAAGTTTTTTTCGGTAGAGTTTACTCGTTTCTTCAACTACTACGACAAATCGAAAGATTTAAATTCTGAAGCACACCATAGTAGTGAACGCGATGGAGGAGGAAATGATAATTCTACACGTTACTTTATAAATGTTGGAAATAAAGATGGTTACGACTGGATGAGCTTGAAAGACTTTTTAAGAGATAGGTTAGAGCTTGGTAAAGACGATGTGTTTAAAGTAGATGTAAAAGATAGCTTTTCATTTTTTAATACTGAAACTACTCTAAAAGCGAAAGTATTAGAATTTTTTACCGATTTTAAAGAAAATGGTCGTTTTGTAAATGTTGAAGTTTCTGAAGACAAAGGTCGTAGTAGAAATCGTGGTAAAGAAAGAGGAGGACGTCGTGATGACAGAAGAAGCGGAAGGCGTGACGACAGAAGAAGTGGAAAGAGACGTTCAGATTCAACAAGAAGTAGTTCTGGAAACAGAAACAGCAGACGAGGTAATGATAATTCATCAAGGTCAAGACGTTCTAATTCTGATTCAAGATTAAGCTTTTCAGGCTCTTCAAGACCAAGACGTAGTAGACGATAATAAACCACCATGTTAATTTTTAGTCAAAATTACACACAAAAGAAGTTTTATTCGTTTTGTTTATTATTTTTATAACTTAAAAATTACTAATGAAAAAACTACTCTTATTATTCACTTTTATTTTTACGACTACTTTTAGTATCGCACAGGAACAAAGGTCTGTAACAGGAAAGATAGTTAGAGCAGGAAGTATTACTCCATTAGAAAACGTTAATATTGTTAACCTTAGCCAAGTTATTGGTACAGCTACTAATAACAAAGGGGAGTTTAAGATTAAAGCAAAAGTTAATGATACACTCCATTTCTCTTATTTAGGTTTTAAATCTATAAAAGTTAGAGTTACAAGTGATTGGATAAAGTTTGGGATTTCTACTACAATTGAAATGACCGAATTAGCATTAGCACTAGAAAAAATAGTTATAACTCAATTAAAGTTAACAGGTTATCTTGAAATTGATATAAAACAAGTTCCCTTAACAAAAAACATACGTTACAGCATCTCTGGATTACCCAATGCAGGATTAGAAGGTGGACACAGATCGCCTGGTGCTGTAACGAAAGTATTAGGAGCTATTTTTAATCCTTTCGACTTTTTGCATAATATGTTTGGAAAAGTACCAAACGAAATGCGTAAATTAAGAAAAATGAAACAAGACGACCAAATTCGAAACCTTCTTGCTTCAAGATTTAATCGTGAGACGCTTTTGGTTTTGCTTCAGGTAAGTCGTTTAGATTTAGACCTTATTGTTAGTGAGTGTAATTATTCTAAAGATTTTATTAATAAGGCAAACGATTTACAAATACTTGATGCAATTAGCGAGTGTTACGAAGAGTACAAGGTCTTAAGTAGATCTCGTAAAAAGAGATTATAATTTTAAGCCCTCGAATGTAAGGCTATTCGGTTTCCTTCACAATCAATAAAAAGTGCCATATAACCTATATCTGGAGATATTTGTGTTTTTGGCTGTACTATTTTTCCACCAGCTTCTACTACCCTATTAATTTCAGTATTTACGTCTTTAGAAGAAAAATAAATGAGGACACCTTTACTTTCACTGGGTACATAAGACTTATTTTGAATTAAAGAACCTGATACTCCTAATTTTCCTTCGGCAAAGGGAAACCAACCCATTAAAGTACCACCAAAATCTTGTATTTGTACCTCAACACCAAATACTGTATCATAAAATGTTTTTGCTCTTTCAATATTAGTTACAGGAATTTCGAACCAACCTACCATATTATGCTTCATAATTTTATTAATATCATTAAATTTACAAAAAATATCTTGTTGCTTGAGTTTAGATTTATAATTTTATGGTATGAAGCATATTGTTGTATTGACAGGAGCAGGAATGAGTGCCGAAAGCGGTTTAAAAACCTTTAGAGATACTGATGGTTTATGGGAAGGACACGATGTTATGGAAGTTGCTTCTCCACAAGGGTTTGCAGCAAACCCAGCGTTGGTTTTAGATTTCTATAATCAACGTCGTAAACAACTTCTAGAAGTCAAACCCAATGCTGCACATTACGCATTAGCTGAATTAGAAATCGATTGTAATGTTACCATCGTTACCCAAAATATTGACGATTTACACGAACGAGCTGGAAGCACAAATGTGCTACATCTTCATGGTGAATTATTAAAAGTACGAAGCGTATATGATGAATTTGATGTACAAGAATGGAAAACCGATTTAGTGCTTGGTGACAAATGCTCAAAAGGCCATCAGCTACGTCCATATATTGTATGGTTTGGCGAAGCAGTACCACTTATACCTAAAGCTATGACTATTTGCGAAACTGCCGATATTTTATTAATAATTGGTACGTCGATGCAAGTCTATCCTGCAGCAAGTTTAATGAACTATGTAAATCCAGAAACTAAAATTTATTATATCGATCCTAAACCAGCAATGGATAGTAATAATCAAGTATCAGTTATTGCAAAAAAAGCAACAATTGGCATTAAAGATTTTATAAAACTATTGACATCAGATACCATATAAACTCAACTAGCAACAAAATTATACTTAATCTAATCATCATCACTCAATTTAAAGAATTCATTTACAGGTTTTTTAAATAATACCGATAGCTTTAATGCCAACACTGTAGAAGGTACATATCTATTCGCTTCAATAGAATTTATGGTCTGCCTTGAAACACCTATTCGTTTTGCTAAATCGTCTTGTGTAAGACTTAATATAGCACGTTCTACTTTTATAGTATTTTGCATTATCTAAAATATTTTAGCATTTGATAGAACATTATCTGAATTAGAAGCATAAAAAACAGGAGTTGAAAATCACCTAATTGCAATAATGACTCTTTATTTTCTTTATTAAAAATTCTAACAATAGCATAAGTTACATAAGGTTGTGTTAAAGCATAAAAAACGCCAAAAATAAAGGCCATAACATAAGACTGACTTCTAAGTTTCACGGTTAACTCATCTTCTTCTTTATCTCTTGAAACTGAAATAAGCAACAATCCTACTAAAATGCTTTTCTCAACGAGATCTCTAAATATTTCAGACTTTACTCCAACAAAGTGCAAGCCAATCAATGTAAGAATTGAAGCTATTAAAACTATAACGCCAACCGTTTTAAACTTATTAGGCAATTGAAGTTTGCTATACTTTTCTAAAAATATTCGTTCACAATCTATAATTTTTTTTGTATTCATTATATTAATTTAAATTAACAAATATATTTTATATTAAGGATAATATGTTTTCCTTTTTGACAAATATATTTTACATTTTAATATTCTGCAAGAAAAATTGAATAATTTTTTTAAGTAATGAGCAAATACTAATTTTGTAAAAAAATAGTTAGCAATTAAGAATGAAAACACTTCGAAGAATACTAAAATGGGTTATCTATTTTCTTTTAATACCTATAAGCTATATGATTATATCTTTAATTTTGACTTATATTACAGTAAACAAAACAGAATTAAATACTATAAACACTAAAGAAGTTTATTTAAATACTAATGGTGTACATCTTAACATTATAATTTATATTAACGAACTCAGTATTGAGCTTAAAAAAGATTTAGAGTTTACTCAAGACCAAAAATATTTCTCATTTGGATGGGGAGACAAAAATTTTTATTTAAATACTCCTACCTGGAAAGATTTGACTTTTGGTAATGCTTTTAAAGCTTTATTTTTTAAAACTTCAACTTTAATACATTTAACAAAATATAAGCAAATTAGAAAATCCTGGACTAAAGTAACTTTAAGTGAGCAAGAATTAAAAAAGTTAAATCAATTCATTTCAAAATCATTCCAAAAGGATGTGAGTGGAAAAAAAATTATTCTTCCCAATAGCGGGTATTCAAGAAATGATGACTTTTATAAAGCTAATGGCAGTTATTCTTGTTTTAAAACCAGCAACACTTGGGTAAATAGTGCATTTAAAAAAAGTGATTTAAAATCGAGCTTTTGGACTCCATTTGATTTTAGACTAATTGATATATATGAGTAAAAATATTTCTCTTTAAAAAGATAAACATTTACTCTCGTTAAAAGACAATAGAGTCAATTGAACTTGAATTTATCTTAACCAAACGAAACCTAAAAAATCACCTATTCTTCTCCTCTATCCAACGCGACATAAATTTTGTGCTTTGCATACTATGATGCTGTAACATTGCTCCTGTAAAGTTGTTTAGGCGTTTGCTGTGGAGTTGTTGAGTCGTTTCTTCTAGTGCTTCAAGAAATTTACTTTGAAACTGTTTCTTATTAAAACGTTTACTTATAATTTCAAATCCGTTTTGTTGCTTCTCTTTCCAAATGGTTTCATTAGTAAATAAATCAACTGCTTTATCTGCAAATTGTTCAGGATTATCTTCTATAAAACCATTAGGTTGAAGGTTTCCAAACATACCTTCTGCACCAATAATTGTGGTAACACAAGGTGTCCCGTTTTGCATGGCATCAATTAATTTACCTTTTAAGCCAGCTCCAAAATTTAAAGGCGCTAAACATACTTTTGCTTTTCGCATTACCTCACTAACATCTTTAGTAAACCCTTTAACAATAAATCCTTCGGCTTCGTTATGAAGTTGAGTTACTTTTTGAGACGCATAAGCACCATAAATATGTAACTCTGCTTTTGGTAATTGTTTACGAATTAATGACCAAATCACTTCTTTTAAGTACAACACCGAATTGTAATTAGGCTCATGTAAAAAATTACCAATACTTATAAAGTGTTGTCGGTTTTTAAAAGGCGGAAGGTTTTTAATTGCTTCTTTTTCAACTTCATCTAACAAAAAAGGCAAGTAATGCAATAGCGTTTTATCTACTTTAAATTGTGTTTGAAGAATATCCATTTCAGCTTCCGAAATAATCAAACTCAAATCGCATCTGTACATACTTGCTATTTCTCGTTTTGCTGTTTCATTAAACAGATACGAAGTATCAAACTTTACTTCATCTTTAAATGCTTGATGACGACCTTTACGCAAACAATGTAAATCTTCGGTATCCAGAATTCGTATTGCATCAGGACACTGTTCAGCCACTCGCCAACCAAACTGTTCTTCCATCATAAAACGGTCAAACAGTACAATTGAAGGATTAAGATGTTTAACAAAATCGTCAAAACTTGTATTATTTAATTCTATGCTTACTTGAGAAACATCAATACTTTCTAAATTGAAAGCTTTATCACTTTTTGCACAAGAACTTGCAAAAGTTAAATTGTAATTGTGAGATTGAAACACACGTATTAACTGCATCATTCTACTTCCAGCCGCAGAACTGTTTGGTTCAGGCCAAACAAAACCAATGATAAGTAAATTTTTATTCATAAAGCCCTTTCTGTCCTTCGGACATCTTTCCCAAAGGGAAAGAATAACTGTAAATTGCAAGCTGAATACTGTAAACTTTCATTCTTATTTAAGTTATAAACTATATTTAGAACGCACTTGTTTTGCCCAAGTAATAACACTTTCTATTTGAGAATCTGAAAGTTTAGCATCGCCATGCATCCATGTATATGATGGCAAAGGCATTTCCTTTTTCTAAACCATCTCTATCAATTCATCTAACTTATGATCTTTCTTTTTAATGGTGTAAGCATTCCATTTAGAAAAATTTAATTCCCCTTTTCCATGTCTTACATGGTCAGCCATCCAATAATTTACTGGTGTAATGTTGCTATACCAAGGATAATGCGTAAAACTACTATGGCAATCAAAACAATTTTGCTTTAAAATAAGCTTAACATTTTCTGGCGGATTTGTATCATCAAAAAATGCAGCTATATCACCTGTTTTATCCTCATTTTTGTCTGGTCCAAAAAATTGTGCGATGACGAACACAATCAACAACAAGATTAATATTTTTTTTTAAAATCTTCATTTTTTACTTACTTTAAAATCCTAAAATTAGGAAATTATTTATGACTCTTGAACAATTACATGAACATTTAACCTATGTTAACAGTTCGCGAGAAAATAGACTGAAAAATGCCGGAATAATCTTAAACGATATCCGTTTATTGCCAATACTCTTGGATATTTTATTTGAGGTTGATGATAAAGTGTCTTGTAAAGCAGCTTGGGTTCTGGAGTTTGTTTGTAACAAAAATCTGGAGAGCATTATTCCATATTTAGATAAATTTACTAAAAATATTTATAAAGTACATTTAGATTCTGCTGTTCGACCTGTCGCAAAAATTAGCGAATATTTAGTAAAGGCATACTGCTCTAAACAAGACAACAAGATAAAAACTGCATTACAACCAAAACATAAAGAACGTATTATAGAAGCTAGTTTTGATTGGATGATTACAGATCAAAAAGTTGCTGTAAAAGCCTATTCGATGAACACTTTGTATTTGTTAGGTCAAGAATACGATTTGGTTCATCCAGAATTAGTAACGATTTTAGAACTTAATTTTCATTCTAATAGTGCTGGATTTAAAGCAAGAGCAAGACATATTCTCAAAAAAATTAATAAGTAGTAAATCTTCTAACTACAGTCTTCTGTCATCTAACTAAAAGAATTATCTTTACATCTTTTAAAACTCAACACAAGCTATGTCATTATATACACTTAATGCTATTTCGCCTATCGATGGTCGTTACCGAAATAAAGTTGAAGCATTAGCTCCATACTTTTCTGAAGAAGCTCTTATTAAATATCGTGTTTTAGTTGAAGTAGAATATTTTATCTCGCTTTGCGAAGTTCCGTTACCTCAACTCGCCAATTTTAATGCTACTCTTTTTGATGAATTAAGAGCTATTTATAAAGATTTCTCTACTGAAGATGCTCTCAATATTAAAAAAATAGAGAGTATCACAAATCATGATGTAAAGGCAGTTGAATATTTTATTAAAGAAAAATTTGACAAGCTAAACTTGACTAAGTATAAAGAGTTTATACATTTTGGATTGACCTCACAAGATATAAACAATACTGCGATTCCTTTAAGTATAATGGACGCAATGAATGATGTGTATATTCCTGAATATGTTGCTGTTCTGAAAAAATTAGAAGGGTTATCTGAAGAATGGAAAGCCATACCAATGCTGGCAAGAACTCATGGTCAGCCAGCTTCACCTACTCGACTAGGTAAAGAAATTGAGGTTTTTGTTGTTCGGTTAAAAGAACAATTCAAAGCATTAAACGATATCCCAAGTGCCGCAAAATTTGGTGGCGCAACTGGTAATTTTAATGCACATCATGTTGCGTATCCCAACATAGACTGGAAAAACTTTGCAACTCGTTTTGTTCAAGAAAAACTAGGTTTACAACATTCGTTTCCTACAACACAAATTGAGCATTACGACCACATGGCTGCTTTGTTCGATGGCTTAAAACGTATAAATACAATCATTATAGATTTAAACAAG
>CAYRVY010000057.1:0-9001 GCA_964427695.1 uncultured Flavobacteriaceae bacterium | reverse complement strand
TTAACCAAAAGACTATTCAAAAAGACCAATACTACCGAATGGGAGATTTAATTGGCAAACAAGGTATAGAGTTATCTTACGAAAAAGAATTGCGTGGCGTAAAAGGTGTAAAATTTATTCAAAAAGATAGGTTTAACAGAGACATTGGTCCATTCAAAAATGGCAATTTAGATACTATTCCAACTGCAGGAAAAGACATCACTATTACTATTGATGCCAAGCTTCAAGAATACGGAGAGCTGTTAATGCAAAACAAAAGAGGTGGCATTGTAGCTATAGAACCAAGTACTGGAGAAATACTTGCTTTAGTCTCTGCACCAACTTATAATCCAAATCTATTAGTAGGAAGACAACGTTCTAAAAATTATACACGATTATATAATGATACTATTAGCAGACCTCTTATTGATCGAGGTTTGTTACGTATGTACGAGCCAGGTTCGCCTTTTAAAGCACTAGTTGCTTTAACCGCATTACAAGAAGGTGTGCTAAATTTAAATACAACAATAACCTGTAAGCATTCGTACAATTACGGAGGCAAAAAAACAATGGCTTGTCATTGTGGTGGCGGAAAACGTGATTTAATTTTAGGTATAACACATTCCTGCAATTCATACTTTGCAAATGCTTATAGAAAAACCATCGATAAATATGATGATGCAAGCCATGCTATGGATGTTTGGAGCAATCATATTAAAAGTTTTGGTCTCGGAAATTTTTTAGGATACGATTTAGCAATTGGCAAAAAAGGGAATATTCCAGATGGTGCATTTTACAATAAATGGTATCCCGATTTTAAATGGCGAGCAACAACAACTATTTCTAATGCTATCGGGCAAGGCGAAATTCTTGTAACTCCAATTCAATTAGCAAATATAACAGCTGCTATTGCAAATCGTGGCTACTACTTCACACCACATATTATAAAAAATATTGAAGGACAAGCCATAAATGAAAAATACACAACAAAACGCAAAACAACAATAGATAAACACCATTTTGAGCCTGTAATACAAGGGCTTTTTAATGTGTATAATGATGGAGGAACTGCTCATTTTTTACAAGTGCCAGATATAGAAATTTGTGGTAAAACAGGAACAGCCGAAAATTTTACAAAAATTAATGGCGTTCGCACACAACTTACAGATCATTCTATTTTTGTGGCTTTTGCACCTAAAGACAAGCCGAAAATTGCAATAGCTGTTTTTGTAGAAAATGGATATTATGGCTCACGTTGGGCTGGACGAATTACAAGTTTAATGATTGAGAAATATATTAAAGGCAAAGTTACTCTTAAACAAATGGAAAAATTAGTGCTCGAAAAGAGTCTTGAAGAAGAATATGCCAAGCCTTATAGCGGAAAACCTTTTACTATAAACTACTAATGCTATTAACCCGAAATAGAAATTTAAAATTCGATTGGATATGCATTATCCTTTTTATATTGCTAGTTAGTTTTGGCTGGTTAAATATTTTATCTGCTTCATTATCTGGAGAAATAACGAGTTATTTTGATATGAATCAGCCTTATGGCAGGCAGCTCGTTTTTATCTTATTTACGTTTGGCTTAATCATTTTAATTTTTTCTTTAGAAGCCAAGTTTTACGAACGCTTTGCAAGTATTATCTATTTGATTTCCATACTGTCTCTTGTTGGGTTATTCCTTTTCGGAAAAACAGTTTCTGGTGCAACTTCTTGGTATGCTATAGGAAGTTTTACAATACAACCAAGTGAATTTGCAAAAGTAGCTACAGCTTTGGCAGTAGCAAAATATATAAGTGATATACAAACTAATATAAAAACTATAAAAGATCAGTTAAAAACAGTTTTAATTATTAGTATTCCAGCTATATTAATCTTATTACAAAACGATGCAGGAAGTACAATTGTCTATATAGCATTCTTTTTTATCTTTTACAGAGAAGGCATTCCAAAAGTTTATCTACTTTTAGGATTAGCTGTATTGATTTTAGGAGCTTCCTCACTTAAGTTTTTGGCTTTACCAACATCTGTCGTTGCTACTGTTTTAATTTTTATACATCACTTTTTTATTAAGAAAAAAAAGAAATCAATTCTCAATTCAATTTTTATAGCGTTAACATGTTTTATAATTTCTTTTGGAGTACAATTTTTTTATACAACTATTTTAGCCCCTTATCAGCAAGACAGAATAAGTCTATGGTTACATTTAGAAAAAGATCCCAAAAAACTTGAAAGTTTGAAGCGCACTATTTTATATAACCTATACGAATCTGAAAAAGCAATTAGCTCGGGAGGATTTTCTGGTAAAGGATTTTTAGAAGGTACTCGTACTATAGGAAAGTTTGTACCAAAACAGCATACAGATTATATTTTTAGTACAGTTGGCGAAGAATGGGGTTTTCTTGGAAGTACTTTTATAGTACTTTTATTTGTATTATTAATACTTAGAATTTTATATCTTTCCGAACTTCAAAAATCGCAGTTTAGCCGTGTTTTTGGTTATGCTGTAGCTTCTATTTTATTTTTCCATTTTATGATAAATATCGGAATGGTTATGGGTTTAATACCAACTATTGGAATTCCGCTACCTTTTTTTAGTTATGGTGGCTCCTCACTTTGGGGATTTACTTTACTACTCTTTATCTTTATAAAACTGGATTCTAACAGAATTAATGAATGGTGATTCTTTAAAACTTATACTATTATGCTATTCTTAAAAATAAAAAATCCTAATGATAAATCATTAGGATTCTGATAGATGTGGGCGCAGAGGGATTCGAACCCCCGACCCCTTGGGTGTAAACCAAGTGCTCTGAACCAACTGAGCTATGCGCCCAAATTATTGGACTGCAAATATAAGTCAGATTTTTTATCAAACAAATATTTAGAAGCTAATTTCTAAATAATTTCAGCTACCACAAAAGTGCTTCCTCCAACATAAATTAAATCATTTCTATTGGCATTTTCTTTAGCAGAATCTAAAGCCGTTTTAACAGTTTTGTAAATGCTGCCTTTAAACCCTTTTTTAACAAAATGAGCCTCCAATATTTTAGCTTCTAACCCTCTTTCAATTGTTGGTTTACAAAAATAATACTTAGCTTTTTTAGGAAATAAATCAATGAAATTATCAAAATCTTTGTCATTTACCATACCTAAAACAATATGAAGATTGTTAAAGGTTTCGCTTTTAATTTGATTCATCGCATAAGTTAAACCTTCTTTATTATGAGCTATATCACAAATCACTTTTGGTGCAGTTTGCAACACTTGCCAACGTCCTTTTATATCAGTATTTTTTATTACAGATAATAACCCTTCTTTTATATTTTTTTCTGAAATTTTAAATCCTTTTTTTCTGATTTCTGCTATCGTTTGAATCGTTGTTTTTACGTTATGCCTTTGGTAATTTCCTTTTAAGTCTGTAGGATAATCTTTTGTAACTAATTCATCTGCAAAACAAATAAATGCATTATTTTTTTTAGCTAAATTTATAAAAATTGGCTTTGTTTCATTTTGAGTTTCTCCAATAACAACTGGCACATTAGGTTTTATAATTCCACCTTTTTCAGTTGCAATTTTTTTTAGAGTATTTCCTAAAAACTGCATATGATCAAATCCAATATTTGTTATCACAGAAACTTCTGGTTTAATAATATTTGTAGAATCTAATCTGCCTCCAAGACCAACTTCAATTACAGCAATATCAACTTTTTGTTTGGCAAAAAAATCGAAAGCCATACCAACAGTCATTTCAAAAAAGGACAATGAATTTGCATCAAAAAAAGGTCTGTTTTTTTTAATAAACGCTATTACAAATTGTTTACTGATACAAATTCCATTAAGTTTGATTCGCTCTCTAAAATCCTTCAAATGAGGTGAAGTGTAAAGCCCTACATTATAACCTGCTTCTTGAAGAATTGAAGCAATGATATGGCTTGTTGAACCTTTACCATTGGTTCCAGCCACATGAATAGATTTAAATTTGGTTTCAGGAAAATTTAAGTGTTTTGAGAGCTTAATTGTATTTGATAAATCTGCTTTATAGGCCGCTTTACCTTTATTTTGATACATTGGTAATAGGCTAAACATCCAATTAATTGTATCTTTATACTCAATGCACATAGATTTGCGGGTTTTATATTCTTTCTTTTTTCTGTGTTAAAATTTTAAACCGTAACTAATATATGCTTAAAAATTTTGTCTTGATAAAGAAAAAAATAAATTCGTCTAAATTCCCTAAAATCTAAATCCATTGAGTATCTAATTCATTTATTGACTTACACTAAAGTTAATAATAACAAATCCGATTTGTTTAGAAGGTGCTTTAGAATCGGCTGGCCATTTATAGGTTAGTGCTGTCTTCTTTGCTGCATCATACAAACAAATATTTCCTGTTGTCCCTCTTTTCCCAGGGACAGCGTTGAACACTCTACCATCTCTATTTACTTGAATTTCTACAACAACACTACCCTCTTCATCACATTCTGGTATCACTTTAGATTTTGTGGGTTTCCCTCGACCTCTTAATCCATAACCAGTTCCTCCTCCACCTAATCCAGGTTCTCCAAAATAACTTGGCGCATAAGGATTGCCATCTAACTGTCCTTTATCTCCTGCTTGATTGTCGTTCCCTTCACTTCCAGTATCAGTGCCATCAGACTTGCCTATTCCACCAATTAAAGCGTCCAGTTTTTTCTTTTTCTCTTCAAGCTCCCTTTTTTCTTTTGCAATGCGTTCTGTTTCTGCTTTAGCTTCAGCCTTTGCTTTAGCTTCGGTTTCTTTTTGCTTTTTTATGGCAATACTTTCTTCATTATTTTGGGTTACTACATCTTCATTTTCTTCTTGTGATTTTGATATCTTAGGTTGAGACTCTACCGCTTCTGGTTGTTTTATTACTTCTTTAACTTCAGATTTTATAGGGTTTTGTGGTTGAATATTTTGGCTTCCATAATCTGTAGTTCCAAAATTTATTGCAATACCATATTCTAAAGGAGGATCCATATATTTTGGTCCAACAATAAAGATGAGCAAAATTAAAATAACAGCAAATAAGGCAGTTATTTTTGCTGAATCTTTTTCATGTTTAGTTTCAAAATATTTCATCTGATAATGTCTATTGCTTTTATCCCGATAACTATCGGGAGTCAGATGGGATTCGCATAATAAAATTCTCAATAAAAATTGAAAAATATTTATAAGCTCATTTCGTCTAACTTAATTTGGCTTAACTGCTAATATTACCTTAAACTTATTTCTATTGGCTATGTCCATAATTTTTACAACATTATCTATCGGAACAGATTTCTCTGCCCTTAAAACAATTGTTGGCGTAGCCTCTTTTGATAATGCAGCAATCAGTTCGCTTTCTAAAACGCTTATACCAACACGTTTTTGGTCGATATAATACGTTAAATCTTTCTTTATGCTAACAGACACAGATTTTTTATTCTCGGTCTTACCACTAGCTTTTGGTAATAATATATCGATTGCATTAACTGAAACTAATGTAGAAGCCAACATAAAAAATATTAATAACAGAAACACTATATCTGTCATTGATGACATATTAAATTCTGGTGTAACTTTATTTCTTCCTTTAAAGTCCATATTACACAGGTTCGTTAAGTAGGTCTAAAAACTCAACCGAATTAGCTTCCATTAAGTGTATTACTTTATTGGTTCTTACTACCAAATGGTTATACATTATATAGCCTATAATCCCAACTATTAATCCTGCTACTGTTGTTGTCATGGCAGTATACAGACCATTAGATAACAATTCTATATCGATTTGTCCTCCTGCATTTGCAAGTTCAAATATTGCTAATATCATACCTATAACTGTCCCAAGAAATCCAATCATTGGAGCCGCTCCAGAAATGGTGGCGAGAACACTAACATTTTTTTCCAAACCATATACTTCTAATTTACCTGCATTTTCAATTGCTGTATTAATATCTTCTAAAGGCTTTCCTATTCTGGTAATTCCTTTACTTATTAATCGAGAAACTGGTAAGTTTATTTGTGCGCATAAAACTTGAGCCGAATCTATCTTCCCGTTAGAAATATGATCCTTGATTTGGTTCATAAAATTTGGATCTACTTTAGACGCTGATTTAATAGCAAACAAGCGTTCAAAATAAATGTAAGTGGCAACAATTAACAAAAAGAATAAGACAAAAATAATTACTTGCCCTGCAGGACCACCACTTCTAATCAATTCAATTATAGAAAGTGTTTTTTCTACAGATTCGCCATCGGTTAGTAATTCTGTTCCTTCTTGAACAGTATTTATTAGCATTGTATTAAACATATTGTTGTTTTAAGTTCGATTGAACAATAAACGATTAGTTTTTAAATAAAGTATCATTAGTGTCCGATAAACATTTTTAAAAGCAGGATTTCCATAGTTAGATTTCACTTTATTTATATCTTGTTTTTGAACAAAAAAACAAATATGAACAAAAGTACACACTTTAGCGGAACTCCAATAATAAAACAAATTTTAAAGTATCTCTACCCACTTTTAATTGTTGTTTTTCAAACTCTTGGTTTAATGATTTTATTAGTTTTCTTACGCCTTCTATATGAAGAGATTTGCATCGCTTTTCACGATATGCATGAGTTGTTGTTCAAACAACTTTCTTTGTTTCGCTCTACGTTTGCACTTGTAGTAAGCATCACACTTTAAGTTAAAAACAAACATACATTAGTTATAAAGGCAAATCCCTTAATTTTATCTATAGCAATAATCAAGGCTTGATGTATCTTTTTTAAGGATAAAATATTTTCCCGGAACTATGATTGCTTTTTGCACCAGTAACACTACTTAAACAATTCACTTCGTCTCTTAATTTTAACACGCCTAAAAAACCGAAAATCAGTGCTTCTTTATAATCTATAATTTCTTTTGAAGGAATTACAATATTGCTATTCGTAAAATTTTGAATATTCTCCGTTAAAAACAAATTAAATACGCCACCTCCAGTAACTAAAACACTTGCATTTGTTTTTGTATTAATTTCTTTAGAAATCTGAACAGCGACATGCACCACAAAAGTTCTTAAAATATCTTTAATAGAAAGCTTAAAAGAATCAATTAGGGGAAATATTTTAGTTTTAACCCATTCTAATCCTAAAGATTTAGGATAGCCTTTTTTATAATAATTTAATGCATTCAATTGATAAAGCAATTTATCATTAACTTTTCCTGTCGAAGCTATTTTACCTCCATCATCAAAATCAAAATCAAGTTGTCTTACATAATGGTTTAACACAATATTTACAGGGCAAATGTCGTAAGCTATTCGAGAATTATTCATTTCGGCAGAACTATTTGCAAAGCCTCCTATGTTGAGGCAAAAATCATATTCAGGGAATAATAAATGGTCGCCTATGGGTACTAAAGGAGCGCCTTGTCCTCCAAGTTCTACATCTTGAGTACGAAAATCACAAACAACAACTTGGCTAAGTAAATTAGCAATGTTTGGTAAATTTCCAATTTGATAAGTTAATCCTTTTTCAGGTTGATGTAGTGCTGTATGTCCATGAGAACAAACTGCATCAATGTTCATAATATTGAATTTTTCTATAAAGTCTTTAATTAAATTCGTCAAATAAATTGTGTATTCTTCATCAACAATTTTCAATTCATCCAAAGAAAGATCAATCAACCTCTCAAGTGTATCATGCCAATAATTATTATAAGCAAATGTAATTGTATGATGTATGGAAAACTTCCATGTTGTATTCAAATTAAAAGTAACACAAACCAAATCAACACCATCAAGTGATGTCCCAGACATAACACCAATAACATTATATTCAGTTTTTAACATATAAAGTAAAAGTAGTAATCATTAATTGAAAAAATGGCATTTAAGACTTATCTTTGCACTACATTTTTATCAATTCAACAATTTATTCTAATTATGGATTTTAATCTTACTGAAGAACATCTTATGATTCGCGACGCTGCTCGTGATTTTGCACAAACCGAATTACTTCCAGGTGTCATTGAGCGTGACGATAAACAAGAGTTTCCACACAAACAAGTAAAAAAAATGGCTGAACTTGGGTTTTTAGGCATGATGGTAAATCCAAAATATGGAGGAAGTGGATTAGATACTATTTCTTATGTTATTGCAATGGAAGAGATTTCAAAAATTGATGCTTCTGCTTCTGTAATTATGTCGGTAAACAATTCTTTAGTTTGTTGGGGACTTGAAACTTTTGGTACAGAAGCGCAAAAACAAAAATACTTATCAAAATTGGCAACTGGAGAATGTCTTGGAGCCTTTTGTTTAAGTGAGCCTGAAGCTGGTAGTGATGCTACTTCTCAAAAAACAACTGCAATTGATAAAGGAGACTATTATATTTTAAACGGAACTAAAAACTGGATAACTAACGGAAGAACCGCAGATTATTATCTAGTAATTGCACAAACTCATATTGAAAAAAAACATAAAGGAATTAATGCTTTTATAGTTGAAAAAGGTTCGAAAGGTTTCGATATTGGTCCTAAAGAAAACAAATTAGGAATTCGTGGTAGTGACACACATTCTTTACAATTTAATGATGTAAAAATCCCTAAAGAAAACAGAATTGGAGAAGATGGCTTTGGTTTCAAGTTTGCTATGAAAACATTAGCAGGAGGTCGTATTGGTATTGCAGCTCAAGCCCTTGGCATTGCATCTGGAGCTTACGAGTTGGCTCTTAAATATTCTAAAGAGCGTAAGGCTTTTGGTACCGAAATTTGCAACCATCAGGCAATTGCTTTTAAATTAGCAGATATGCATACTGAAATTGAAGCAGCGCGTCATTTAGTAATAAAAGCAGCTTGGGATAAAGACCAAGGCATTAATTATGACCTTTCTAGTGCAATGGCAAAATTATATGCTTCTAAAGTAGCCATGGAACATACTGTTGAAGCTGTGCAAATTCATGGTGGTAATGGCTTTGTAAAAGATTACCATGTAGAACGTTTAATGCGTGATGCCAAAATTACACAGATTTATGA
>CAYRVY010000056.1:0-9064 GCA_964427695.1 uncultured Flavobacteriaceae bacterium | reverse complement strand
TAAAAAATAATTTCTATTTTATTTTACGACATCAAATATTTAAATTGGTATAATATTGTTTAATTGATTGTTATTATTTTCAATACTGCATTTAAAAACATTTTTATTGAAAGAATCAAAAAAAAGAGTCCATTCTCATAGACTCAAAAATAAAAACAAACTAAAATTTAGTCACCAAATTTAATAAACTACCTCGACGTAGGCATTCGAGGTATTAAATTGAGTTTGCTATGAAAACATATTGATTTTCCAATCCAGAGAGTCGGGGAATTAAACCATATCTTCTCGTCCGCCGACCACGTGTCGCCTTTAGCTTTGCCTACTTCGCCGAAGTAGCATAGCTACGAAGGCTGAAAGCGGTGGCACAAGCGGAACGCGAAGGAGGATTAAAGCTCTTTTATTTTAATATTTCTATACCACACTTTGTCACCATGATCTTGCAATCCAATATGCCCTGTTTGATAGACTCCAAATCCTTCCCAGTCTTTAAATTTAGAATTGGCTACCATCTTATCCCATGCTTCGCCATGAATAGGAAAAGTCATTACCTCGTTACCATTCATGCTAACTTTTCCTTGATTTGTTTCGTGATTTATTTTTAAAACACATAAATTCCATTCTCCTGCAGGATTAATAAACTCCTCTGGACACGCAATCATATCATAAAGCGAACCTGCCGTATGTGTTCCTCTGGCTACTTTAGCATCGGGATGTTTTGCATTATCTAATACTTGAATTTCTGGACCTGTTTGATAAGCTTCTGAGAATTTTTTGTCTTCAAATACACTCCAAAAAATACCGCTATTACCGCCTTCAGATATTTTCCACTCAAGGGACAACACAAAATTGGTGAACTTTTGTTTGCTAATAATATTCTTACCACCTTTTTTTCCAGGTGTGAAAGCCATAGCATTATCTTCAATAGTCCATTCGGAGTACATATCATCTGTTAAATATCCGCGCCAATTATCGAATGAAGATCCATCAAAAAGTGTTACCCATTCCGATTCATTATTTGATACTTTTTCTTTCACAGTTTTAGTTTCTTCTGATTTTTTTGATTCTTGTTTACACGCAACGAATACTAATAAAACAATAAAATACGACATTATTTTTTTCATTATTCAAATTTTAAATTCCTAATATTTTTTTTAGCTGTTCTTTATCTATTTCGGCTCCTGCAAAATCATCAAACGCTTTTTCAGTCGCTTCAATAATATGGCTTTGAATAAAAGGAGCGCCTTCTCTGGCACCTTGTTCTGGGCTTTTAATACAACATTCCCATTCCATAACTGCCCAAACATCACAACCATATTCTGTTAGTTTTGTAAAAATAGTTTTGAAATCAATTTGACCATCTCCAGGCGAACGATATCGTCCAGCACGATTACGCCAATCATTATAGCCACCAAAGGCCCCTTTTTTACCTGTTGGGTTAAATTCTGAATCTTTTACATGAAACGCCTTTATAAACTCATGATAATGATCTATATATTCAATATAGTCCAATTGTTGTAACACAAAGTGTGATGGATCATATAAAATATTTACACGTTTATGATTTCCTGTAGCTTCTAAAAATCGTTCAAAGGTATCGCCATCATGAATATCCTCTCCAGGGTGAACTTCATAACATACGTCTACACCATTTTCGTCATACACATCTAGTATTGGCAACCATCTTTTAGCAAGTTCCTCAAATCCCATTTCAACCAATCCTTCGGGTCGTTGTGGCCAAGGATGCCAGGTATGCCACAATAGTGCACCAGAAAATGTTGCGTGAACATTGAGACCTAGTCTTCGACTTGCTACTGCTGCTTTTTTTACTGTATCAATTGCCCATTCTGTTCTCGCCTTTGGATTGTTTTTAACTGCCTCTGGCGCAAAATTATCAAACATTAAATCGTAAGCTGGGTTTACAGCTACGAGTTGTCCTTGTAAATGGGTTGATAATTCTGTGATTTCTAATCCGTAGCTATTTATTTTCCCTTTTAATTCGTCACAATAAGTCTGACTTTCAGCTGCTTTATCTAAATCTATAAGAAAATTTTCTGAAGTTGGTATTTGTATACCTTTATAGCCTAAATCACTTGCCCATTTGCATAAACCCTCCAAAGAATTAAATGGTGATTTATTATCTACAAATTGTGCTAAAAATATTGCTGGTCCTTTTATTGTTTTCATTTAATTTTTTTCGTCTAAATTAATCCAAACGTTTCCGTTTTGATGAGATTCTACAACGCGCTCTATAAAATTCATTCCTCTAACACCATCTTTCATCGTTGGAAATTCTCCATGATTGTAAGGTTCATTTTTAATAGCCTTTGCTATTCCTTTATAAATATTGCCCATTGAATCAAAAATTCCTTCTGGATGTCCAGGTGGTAATTTTGTTCCGTCAAGAGATAATTCACTATTGTAAGAATGACCAGGTTTTAGTACTCTAAGCGGTTTGCCATCTTCCAAAAGATATAAATAATTAGGGTTTTCCTGTTCCCATTTTAACCCTGCTTTATTACCGTAAATTTGTATCGTAAAACTATTTTCTTCGCCAGTAGCGATTTGACTTGTGCGAATTACGCCTTTTACATTGTTCGAGCATCGTATTAGTACAGTGCCATCTACATCCATTTTATTATCACTATATAGATAATTAAGATCTGCTAGTACTGAATTTACCTTTAATTGAGTTACATATTCAATCATATCGAAAGCATGTGTGCCTATATCTCCAATACAACAACTAACACCTCCTTTTTCAGGGTCTAATCGCCATGTGTTTGCACGTTTTACACTATTGTGTATAATTGGATTTATCCATCCTTGATAATATTGTGTATCAATTTTATGAACTTTGCCAATAACGCCATTTGATATCATTTCCCGCATTTGACGTACCATTGGGTAGCCAGTATAGGTATAGGTAACCGCAAATAGGACTCCTGATTTTTGAAGTGTGCTTTCTAAAAGTTTAGCTTCTTCATAACTAGTAGTCATTGGTTTTTCACAAATAACATTGAACCCATTTTCCAATAATTTTTTTGCCATTGGAAAGTGAAGAAAGTTTGGTGTAAGAATAGATACTACCTGCATACGTTCTTTTTTAGGTAGTTTTAACTCTTCTTTAATTAAAGTATCAAAATCGATGTAAACTCTGTTAGTTAGTAATCCAATTTTTTCTGCAAAACCGATGTTTTCTTCCCAAACAGGGTTAAAAACACCTCCAACAATTTGAAATTGGTCATACATTGACGAAGCAACTCTATGTAAAACACCTACAAGAGAATCGCCTCCACCTCCTAAAATACCTAATCTAATTTTTGTGCTCATTAATGTATTTTACGTGTTTGTCAATCTTTATATTCTATTTTTTCGTCTTTAAAGAAAACAGCAAATAATATCATTACTCCAGCAGCAAAAATGGCTGGGAACATCCATATATCCTGCCAGCTATGTTCTCCTTCTGCAATAAAGTATTTGTCTGTAACTTGCCCAGTAATCCAGAATCCTACTAACATGCCAACACCATAAGTTGCCAATGTAATAAGTCCTTGAGCAGCACTCTTAATTTTTTCTCCTGCTTTAGAATCGGTGTAGATTTGTCCAGCTACGAAAAAGAAATCATAACAAATTCCGTGTAGAGCAATTCCAATTAATAACATGAATGCTAACTCACCCGAATTACCATAAGCAAACAATAGATATCTTACTGCCCAAGCCAACATACCAATAAATAATGTTTTTTTGAGTCCGAATTTTTTAAAGAAAATTGGTAATAATAGCATGAATAGCACCTCTGAAATTTGACCAATTGTCATCTTTCCTGTAGGATTAACAACACCAATTTCAGTTAAAAATGGATTTGCATTTTGATAATAGAATGCCAAAGGAATACAAATCAAAATTGATGAAATAAAGAATATTAAGAAATTTTTATCTTTCAATAGATTTAATGCATCCAAGCCTAATATATCTGAAATTTTTACTTTTTCATTTTTATTAACTTTTGGAGGTGTTTTTGGAAGTGTAAAACTAAATAACCCTAAAACTCCTGAAGCAATTGCAGTCATTAAAAACGTATTTTGGAGTAAGCCTTCTTTCATTCCTTGTGTAGAATCCCAATGGAATACATAGCTAATACCTAATCCTGCGACAATCCATCCAATAGTGCCCCAAACACGTATATATGAAAATTCTTTTGCTGGATTCTTCATTTGATTAAATGAAACAGAATTTACTAAAGCCAAGGTTGGCATATAGGCAATCATATAGCCTAAAACATAAGGATAAAACGCATTAAAGTCAGAAACTTGAGACATTTGATACATTAATACTGCACCAACTAAATGTAAAACACCTAGAATTTTTTCGGCATTAAAATACCTGTCAGCAATTAATCCAATAATAAATGGTGCTATAATGGCTCCCCAAGACTGTGTTGAAAATGCCATTCCCGTTTCGGCTCCTGTAGCACCTAGATTTGTTCCTAAAAAAGTCCCTAAGGTAACAAACCAGCCTCCCCAAATAAAAAATTCGAGAAACATCATTAACGATAATTGAACTTGAATTTTAGTTTTCATTAGTATATAATGTTTGTTAGTTTAATTTATTAGCAGCAGCAAGCAATAATTTTTTAGTTGCAATAATGCCTTCTTCTTCGCTTAATCGATTACCTTCATATTCTACACCAATAAAACCTTTATACCCAGAATCTTTTATAATTTGAAGCATTCTTACATAATCAATAGTTGTTTCATTTCCATCTGTATCAAAATCATAAGACTTGGCACTTACTGCTTTTGCAGCTGACATCATTAACTGCACACCTTCATACTTATCATGATACTCTTTCAAACATTCTCCCCAACGCACTCCCTCTGGACGCTTAATACACCAGTTTCCAAAATCAGGCAAAGTACCACAATTCGACTTTCCAACACCACTAATAACTTTCATCAATACTGGCACATCAGAAGATAGCCAACCATGATTTTCTACTAACACATTAATATTTTTTGTAGCAGCATAATCTGATAATTTTGTAAGACCATCTACAGCTGTTTCCACCCAAATCTTGGCATCATCTGTTCCAAATAAATTTACGCGTATGGAGTGGCATCCTAGAGCTTCAGCTGCATCTACCCATTTTTTATGCTTTTCGACAGCTTCATTGCGTTTAGCTTTATCTGTAGATGCTAAATCACCTTCACCATCAACCATAATTAATAGATTGCGCATGCCATAAGTTTCGCTTTTTTCTTTTAATGTTTTTAAAAGTGTCTGCATAGCTTCTTTTGGGTTATCTCCCTTTTTCAATTCGTTTGTATAAAGATGGCTTACATATTCTATACCTTCAAAACCTAGTTCACTGGCTTTTTGAGCAAAATCTAACGGATTCATTTCTCCACTTCTTATTTGTTTATTTAAAGACCATTGTGCAAGAGATAATTTAAAAAATGGTTCAGACTGTATTGTGTTATTCTCTGTCATTCCCACTTTTTTTTGACTATTGCCACAAGCAAAAGAACTAATTAAAAAGAGTAAAACACCTACTTTGGTAACCTTATTTGTGAGATTATTGTATTTCATGTGTTTATATTTATTGTTTTTTAACTGTCACATGGAACATCCATATAGTCATTCCCTTGGGTATCGAGATTTAGTTATGGATGTTTCATAGAATTCTAAATTAGTATGAATTATTTTAATGTGAAAATAAAAAATCAAACAACAATTCTTGTTTATTTTTATTCACTGAAATAAATTGAACATCAAACAAATTTAACAACAAGTGTTATAATACATCCTTTTAAGAAATCAATCTATTCTTCTGACGATACTCTAAAGGCGTACATTTTTCATGTTTTTTAAACACTGTAGAAAAATATTGGCTTGTAGAAAAACCACAACTAAATGCAACTTCAGCAACGCTTAAATGATTGTTATCCTTTAAAATAGTTTTAGATAATTCTAATCTTTTCATCATTAAATAGCGCATAGGCGTAAGATTTGTTAATCGTTTACAATGGTGTGTAAATCGAGTTAAACCAACACCTGCAGATTTTGCCATTTTTTCGATTGTCCATGTTTCAGAAATGGTTTTTTCTAGCTCCTTTAAAAATAATTTAACACTGCGAGAACTATCGGTAAGTAGTTCGTTAAGTTCTACTTTTTCGGCATTTAACAGGTCTAATAATAAGATTAAGAGATGATTAACTAACAATCTAATTCTTGATGAATTACTTCCTCTGTAGTCTGAATCAACAGCTTTTCCGATGTGCTGGAAACAGTCACGTATCCGTTTATCTGCTTTCCAAAGTACTTTTTCATTATATCTTAAAATTGCGGTTAGTCGATCAAGATCTTTTGGTGCTAAAATAATCCAATCTGGCCACATCCAATTTTGATGTGGTCTTCTCACACCCAAATCAAGAATTACCCAATAAAATTTTCCCATACTAATAAAAGGGTTTCCAACTTTATGAACTTCCCAAGGTCGCGTAATGGTCAAACAATTTGGAAATAATTCCATTTCAGTGTTTTCTTGCGAATATGGCATAGTCCCTGATTCTAAAAAATGAATTTCAATTCCTTCATTTCTATGCCAATCCAAACCCCAGTCTTGAGGTTCATTGGCATCCCAATATCCTACACTATTTAATCCAACAGTATCTTCAGTTAGGCGATTTCCAGGATAAGTGTATCTTGCTAATGCTTTAAATTTTAATTTCTTTCTTTCAACAGCATCAATTAGAGGTAAACAAGTGTCCGCATGATAAACAATACCATCTGCTTCAAAAGGTTCTATTTTTTGTATATTTATCTTCACTGAAAAAAAACGAACATTATTACAATGCAAATTAATTAATTTGGCATGAAATGTATAATTATCTGTACATTTAATTTATCGTTTTAATTTTACAATATAAATAAGAATGAGCATTAACAATTTAGATTCTATCGAAAAAGAATACGATGCTATTGTAGTTGGCACAGGAATTTCTGGTGGATGGGCAGCCAAGGAATTATGTAAAAATGGCTTAAAAACATTAGTTTTAGAGCGTGGTAGAATGGTTAAACATGCTGAAGATTATCACACTGCACATTTAGATCCTTGGGATTTACCTAATGGTGGAGCAGCTTCTAGAGAAACAAAAGAGCGAAAACCAAAACAGCATCGTACAGGTTATGTTACTTCTGAATCGCATCAACATTTTTTCGTAGATGATTTAAAGCATCCTTATAATGAAGACCGTCGTTTTGATTGGATTAGAGGCTATCATGTTGGTGGTCGTTCATTAACATGGGGAAGGCAAAGTTATAGATTAAGTGATATAGATTTTAAAGCTAATAAAAAAGAAGGAATTGCTGTAGATTGGCCAGTTAGATATAAAGACATTGAGCCATGGTACGATCTCGTTGAAGAGTTTATTGGTGTAAGCGGTGAAAATTTAGGTTTAAAACAACTTCCTGACCAAAAGTTATTAAAGCCTATGAACTTGAATTGTGTAGAAGAGCATTTAAAAAAGTCTATTTCAAAAAATTTTGATGACAGACTACTCACTATTGGAAGAACAGCAATTATAACCGAAGGCACAAAATCCGGATTAGGAAGAAGTACATGCCAATATAGGAATAGATGTATGCGTGGTTGTCCTTTTGGAGCATATTTTAGTAGTAACTCATCAACACTCCCTACAGCAGAAGCTACAGGAAATATGACATTAAGACCAAATTCTATTGTTCATGAAGTTATTTATGATGAACAATTGGGTAAAGCCACTGGTGTAAAAGTAATAGATTCAGAAACAAAGGAAATTATTGTGTATAAAGCCAAAGTAATTTTCTTATGTGCTTCAGCCATTGCCTCTGCCTCCATTTTATTGCAATCTAAATCCAACAGATTTCCTAATGGATTGGGTAATGATAGCGGCGAATTGGGTCATAACATCATGGATCATCATTTTCATGTAGGAGCCAGAGCTAAAGCTAATGGTTTTGATGATAAATATAATAAAGGAAGAAGAGCAAATGGTATATATATTCCAAGATTTAGAAATATTGGTGGTAAAACTGACCAAAAAGAATTTTTAAGAGGATATGGCTATCAAGGAGGAGCAGGACGAGGAAGTTCTTCTGAATTAGTTGCCGAATTAAGATATGGTAAAGAATTAAAAGAAGCTATTTTGAAACCTGGAGAATGGCGTATTAATTTATTAGCTTTTGGCGAGACACTTCCAGAACATAAAAATAGAATGTATCTCGATTATGACAAAACTGATGAATGGGGTTTACCCACAATAACCTTTGATGCAGGATTTGGAAACAATGAAATGGCTATGCGAAAAGACATGAAAGACCAAGCCATTAAAATGTTAGAGATTGGTGGATTTACAGATATTGAAGGTTATGATAATGCTAAAGGAAGAGCTATGGGATTAGGAATTCATGAAATGGGAACTGCTCGTATGGGAAGAAACTCAAAAACTTCTGTACTAAACAAGTATAATCAAATTCATGCTTGTAAAAATGTTTATGTTACAGATGGCTCATTTATGACCTCATCTGGATGTCAAAACCCATCTCTTACCTATATGGCGTTTACAGCGAGAGCAGCTAACCATGCAGCAAAAGAAATTAAAAAAGTAAAACAATAAAGATAAACACATGAAACATCCATGGCAAAGTTTTTGTTACCCGAGGGAATGACTTTTGAGGCGGATAAGCAGTTAAGTAATAATTAGTAAATTTGAAAACATAGTAGCATAAATTAAAAAAGGTCGATTTTTACTGGAGGTTGAAACATCCTGCAAAACAGGAAACCCCGAAAATGAAACTGACAACAAACGTTAAGCACCCAAGAGTATCGCCAATCTAAGAGTAATCAAGGAGGGAGCATGAACATGAAATTTTGATTTTCTTAACGTATTTGCTACTTAATAAATAAAGAAAAATGAAATCCCCATATATGGGCAAGGGTTTTTTTGTTCAAAAATTAAACTGTAAACTCGTTAACTATTGTTAATCAATAAAATAACAAAAACAAGGAAAGACACATGAAAAG
>CAYRVY010000055.1:0-9087 GCA_964427695.1 uncultured Flavobacteriaceae bacterium | reverse complement strand
AAGCCTAAAAGTTAATGACTTGATTTTGTGAGAAAAAACACCTAACTTCGTTTAACAGTTGCTAATAAGAATTGAAACTCTGATTAGCTTGATATTGTACGCAAGTTGAGCCAATCATTATGAACATATTGAATAATCTAAACGAAATAAAAGATATTGTACTAATCATTTCTTGGATTGGAACTTTTGTATCCGCTCTTGTAGCTATGTTTACCATTTTAGAAATTAAAAAACAACGTCTAAGTTCTTATAAACCGGAATTAATTCTTGACAGCTTTGTATCCTTTTTTTTCGCTGATGATTTCCTAACAGAAAATGACAATATCAGATATAAAACAACTAAGTATTTAGAAAATAATCAGAAGCCTTTAAAAGAAACGGACAAAACTATTTCTATTCATTACCTATTACAGAATATAGGATTTGGAACAGCAAAATATATTGAAGGATTCTGGAGTTTTGATTACAAAAAAGCATCTAAAATTTTACAAAAATATATTAATGAAGACTATTTAATTGAGAGAGATAATAGCGGATTTTTAATAAAAAATGAAAAAACTGACTTTTGGTTATTTTTTCACAAATCTAATTTAGAGAAAGATACTATAGACTTTATACTTCCAGAAAGTCAAGGAGAAAATGGAAAAGGACAAACAATTCCGAGTATAATCACCGAAGTTTATGCGTATTATATCATTTTTAAATATAATATCAGCGTTGGAGTAAATGAGGAACATTGTTACGAGGAATTTGAAGAATTACCTAAACCAAAATTTAAAGTAATCTATAAAGATTTCAATAATAAAAAACACACAAAGACTTTTGAATTAGCATTTAAGTACGCTGGAAACAATTTTGATATACCAAATAAAGACAAAAATGATTGTGGAATTTTTTATATTGATGTAACTGAAAAATAAAACCTGCGTTTAGCAGGGCGTTAAACGAAACCTCCAAAAATCTACCTCGAATAATTAGGCGATTCTTTTGTAATCATGACATCGTGAGGATGGCTTTCATTAATTCCAGAAGCGGTAATTTTTACAAACTGTCCTGTTTCTTTTAGTGTTTCTATATCTTTTGCACCACAATAACCCATTCCAGCACGCAAACCTCCAATAAACTGGTGAATGCTTTCATACAACTCTCCTTTATATGGCACACGACCTACAATCCCTTCAGGTACTAACTTATTAATATCGTCTTCCACATCTTGAAAATAACGATCCTTACTGCCTTCTTTCATCGCTTCTATACTTCCCATGCCTCTGTAAGACTTAAATTTTCGTCCTTCATAAATAATGGTTTCTCCTGGAGACTCTTTGGTTCCAGCCAATAAAGAACCCAACATAACACAATCGGCTCCTGCAGCAATCGCTTTAGGAATATCTCCTGTATATCGAATACCTCCATCTGCAATTACAGGAACTCCGCTTCCTTTAATAGCTGTTGCTACTTCTAATACTGCTGAAAATTGCGGATACCCAACGCCAGCAATAACTCGCGTTGTACATATTGAACCTGGTCCAATACCAACTTTTATGGCATCTGCTCCTGCTTCAACCAAATATTTTGCAGCTGTAGCTGTTGCTATATTTCCAACAATAACATCTAACTTTGGGAATTTAGCTTTAATTTGTTGCAACACAGTTACAACATTCTTTGTATGACCATGTGCTGTATCAATTATAACGGCATCAACTCCTGCTTTTACCAAAGCTTCTGCTCTATCCACTGCATCTTCTGTAACTCCTATTGCTGCAGCAACGCATAAACGACCAAAGCTATCCTTATTAGCTATAGGTTTTTGAGTGAGCTTTGTAATGTCTCTGAATGTTATGAGCCCTATTAATTTATAATTACCATCAACAACTGGCAGTTTTTCTATTTTATATTCTTGAAGAATTTCTTCAGCATCTAATAACGATGTTCCTTTTTTAGCTGTAACTAAATTTTCGCTTGTCATGACTTCGGTAATTGGTCGCTGGTTATTTTTTTCGAACCGAAGATCTCGATTTGTAACAATACCTTTTAAAATACCTTTGTCATCAACTATAGGAATGCCACCAATACTGTGTTCTGCCATATTTTGTTTAGCATCTAAAACTATTGCATTAAGAGGTAAAGTGACTGGATCTATAATCATACCACTTTCGGCTCGTTTTACCTTCCTTACCTTTGCAGCTTGTCGCTCAATAGACATATTTTTATGCAGCACACCAATGCCACCTTCCTGAGCCATAGCAATCGCCATTCTGCTCTCGGTAACTGTATCCATTGCTGCCGAAACAATAGGAACATTGATTGAAATATTTCTGGTAAATTTAGTTTGGATGTTTACGTCTCGTGGTAAAACTTCGGAAAATGCTGGGATTAATAAAACGTCATCGTAAGTAAGACCTTCGCCAACAATTTTATTGTGTTCTGTTGCCATTGCAATTTGATTTTTAATTGCAGACAAATTTAGACATTTTAAATTTTATTATGAAGCTAAAAAAACATTAATTCCAGATTCTCTCTTTAGAATTTATTATTATAGGGTTTTTAAGAGAAAAAATAGGGTTTTTTAAGTGAATATAATTTTTTATTTTAGCATATACTAAATAATTTATGGAAGCTTACGCAATTGCATTATTATATGCTACTCCTTTTTTTATGGGTTTAGTACTGTTTGAAATTGGTTATGGTCATTTTGTGAAAAAACAAACACATAATACAATGGATACCATTTCTAGCTTAAGTTCAGGGCTTACAAATGTTATTAAAGATTCTCTAGGTATTATTTTAGTACTTGTTCCTTATCCTTATTTATTAAAACATCTTGCAATTTTTGAAATTGAAACGAGTTGGTTGGTTTATGTTCTTGCATTTATAGCTATTGATTTTGCAAGTTATTGGAACCATAGATTAAATCATAAAATAAATTTTTTCTGGAATCAACACATTATTCATCATAGTAGTGAAGAATTTAATTTAGGTTGTGCACTGCGTCAATCTATTTCGTCATTATTAGGTTATATAGCTATACTGCTTATTCCTGCTGTATTAATAGGCATTCCGTATAAAATAATTGCAGTTTTAACACCATTACATTTGTTCGCACAATTTTGGTATCACACGAGACATATCGGAAAACTCGGTTTTTTAGAATACATTATAGTAACACCTTCACAACATCGTGTACATCATGCCATTAACAAAGAATATATTGATAAAAATCTAGCTGCTATTTTTTGTGTTTGGGATAGAATTTTTGGTACTTTTCAGGAAGAGTTAGATGAAATTCCTCCTGTTTACGGTGTTTTAAAACCTGTAAAGACCTGGAATCCTGTTCTGATAAATTTTCAGCATTTATGGAACTTAATTAAAGATGCCTGGAGAACAAAAAATTGGTTAGATAAATTGCGTATTTGGTTTATGCCAACAGGTTGGAGACCTAAAGATGTTATCGATAAATATCCTATTTCAATAATTGAAGATGTGTATGGTTATAGTAAATTTAAAACGTCTGCTTCTAATGCTTTAAAACTGTGGTCAATCTATCAATATGTGATAACTTTAGCTTTACTTTTATTTATGTTTTATAACTTCGGAAACACAAGTTTTAATCATTTACTAGTGTATGGATTGGTTATTTTTATTGGTATTTTTGGTTACACGTCTTTAATGGACAAAAAGAAATACGCAATTATAGCTGAAGGGATTCGAGTTGTGTTAGCATTATCAATACTATATTACTTTGAAGATTGGTTTGGATTAAATGAGTATTTCTCCAACGGAATCTATATAGTAGCATTCTATTATATTAGTACTATTTTAGGTACTGTATATTTTACTTATTTTGAATCTGCTGTATTAGTGCCTAAAAAAATCTTTTAAACAATAAAGCTGAAAATTCTTATTTTTCGTTTGTATTAGCAGAAGCAATTATATTAATATCTCTGTCAAACATATAATGACCAGATTTATTATCACCAATTATCTTTAATTTATCTAATAATGTTTTTGCAACAGCTTCTTCTTCTAACTGCTCTGTAACATACCATTGCATAAAATTATGCACATTATAATCTTTATGCTGAAGGCACTCATAGATAACATGATTTATCTTCTGAGTTACAAAAACTTCTTGCTCTAAAAAGGTTTCAAATAATTGATTTAAAGACTCAAAATCACTTTTAGGTTTATCTAATTCAGGAATGATAACTTCAGCACTGCGCTCATTAATGAATTTAACCAGTTTAATCATATGTAACCGTTCTTCTTCAGATTGTAAATAAAAGAATTCAGCTACACCATTATAACCATTTGCATCTGCCCAAGAAGCCATCGCCAAATATTGCATGGATGCACTTGCTTCAAACTTAACTTGGTCGTTTAATAATTTTTCAATTGAAGTATTCATGTGTTTATATTTTTTGTTTTTTAACTGTCATCACGATAATTATCGGGACTATTCGCCATTAATCATTTTCCTTTGGTAAGAAAAATTTTAATATTCTCGTTTCATAATCGAAATTTTAAGTATTCAAAGATACTTAAAAGTTATATGAGAAATAAATTTAAACTATACGATTTGAGTAAAATTAACTCAGCCTCTTAACGAAAAGTTAAATTAAAATAATTCCTACCGAAACCGAAAAAGTAAGTGTCATTAATACACCAGAGAAGGCGACAATAAATTTCATCTAGAGTAAGCCTTTCCAAAGCAAATAAAAACCTTCTAAAGTTAATAAAACAGAAACAAATGGCTATATCATTAAAAACTATTTGAGTTTAATATTAAGCTTAACAATAAAGCTAGAGAAATGACACACTAACTAATTTATAAAAATTATTTTGCCTGTAATATACTCACTTATAGAGAGCTGAAATATATTATTTATAATTATTCTAAATAAGTTTGGAAATTACATTTTCTACTATATATTTGCTCAATAATAAATCCTTATTTATAATTAGTCTAAATAAAATAAAAATGAAAATAAAATTATCCTTAATTTGTATCTCAATAAGTTTTTTGGGATATACTCAAAACAATACAAACCTTACCATAAACGATTCAATACAACATCTAGACGAAGTAATCATATCTGCAAGTGTGATTTTTGGAAATAAATTTATAGCCAATAATCGTACAGGCTCTTCTTATTATGTTTCACCAAATGAACTTAAAAAATTTGGCTATACAGATATAAATAGAGTTTTGCGTAATGTTCCAGGTGTAAATATTTATGAGGAAGATGGCTTTGGGTTACGTCCTAACATAAGTTTAAGAGGGACTTCTCCACAACGTAGTTCTAAAATAACTTTAATGGAAGATGGTGTTCTTATTGCTCCAGCTCCTTATAGTTCTCCTGCTGCCTATTACTTTCCAACGATTGCCAGAATACAAGCTATTGAAATATTAAAAGGTAGTAGCCAAATACAATATGGTCCATTTACTACAGGTGGAGCTATCAATATGGTTTCTACACAAATTCCAGAAATGTTTGATGCCAGTTTAAGTGCAAGTTATGGAAGTTTTAATGGCAGTAAATTGTATACATCTATTGGAGGCAGCAAACAAAATTTTGGATATCTTGTTGAATACTTAAATTATAAATCAAATGGTTTTAAAAATTTACCAAATAATGCCAATACAGGATTTAATAAAAATGATGTTGTATTAAAATTTAGAATTAACAGCAACCCTAAACCAAGATTAAGCCAATCGGTAGAATTTAAATTTCAATATTCTGATGAAGATGCAAATGAAACCTATTTGGGCTTAACCGATTTTGATTTTAAAAGCAACCCTTTTAATAGATATGCGGCTTCAGAAAAAGATAATATAAAATCAGATCATGTTCAGTTTACCTCAACACACATTTTAAATATTTCAAAAGATATTAGAATTACAACCACAGGATATTATAATGTTTTTGCAAGGAATTGGTATAAACTAAATGATGTTAAATTAAATGGTACTAAAGTTGGAATTAATTCAATCGTTTCAAACCCTTTAACTTATAGCGATTATTTTAATGTAATAAATGGTTCAACAAATTCTGAAGCAAACTCAATATTAGTAAAAGCAAACAACCGTGTTTATACTTCTAAAGGCATACAGACAAAACTTGATTATCATTGGTTTGGAGAAAATACATTTCATGATATTGAAATTGGGTTACGAATGCATTATGACGAAGAAGATAGATTTCAATGGGTAGATGGTTACAGCATAACTAATGGCGAAATGATTTTAACCAATAGTGGCACACCAGGAACAAATGCCAACAGAATTAGTAGCGCCAAGGCATTTTCGGCTTTCGCTGTATATAAATTTAAATATAATAAGCTAACACTAACACCTGGTTTGCGTTATGAAAACATTAATTTAACTAGAAAAGATTACGGTAAAAATGATATAAGTAGAACTGGAACTAATCTTTCATTGCGAAATAATAAAATAGGAATATTTATTCCAGGTATGGGTTTAAATTATAAAATCAATACTAATTTTTCAACTTTTGTGAGTCTTCATAAAGGGTTTTCCCCACCAAGCAATCGTGAAGGGCAAAAAGCTGAAGAAAGTATAAATATTGAATTAGGTACACGATTTGCAACCAAAGGAATAAGAGGTGAGGTTATTGCGTTTTACAACAATTACAGTAATCTTTTGGGTAGCGATTTTGCAGCAACTGGAGGAACTGGGTCATTAGAACAGTTTAATGCAGGAGAAGTAAGAGTTAATGGATTAGAATTATTACTAAATTACAACCTTATTAAAACCAATACCAATTATAAACTACCAATTACTTTTGCATATACTTACACAAACAGTAGGTTTTTAAATAGTTTTGATAGTGACGATAGTCTTTGGGGAAACATCACTTCTGGAGACGAATTACCTTATATAGTCAAGCACCAATTTAACACAACATTTTCTTTGGAGCACAGAGCGTTTGAACTTAGTTTAAACGGTCGTTTTAATGGCAAATTTAGAACAAAAGCAGGCAGTGGCTCAATTCCTGAAAATGAAAAAGTAGCATCTAACTTTATTATAGATCTTTCTGGAAGATACTTTCTTAATAAAAACACCATTTTAACAGTAAATCTCATTAACCTCTTAAACTCTACTTATGCTGTATCTAGAGTTCCTGCAGGATTACGTCCAGGACTACCATTTGGAATTTTTGGTGGATTTGAGATTAAATTGTAGTATAAAAAAAAGTTAGCGCAAACGGATAAAAAATAAAAGCTTAATGTTATCTAAGCTTTGAAGTATTGTGTTTTTTATTCGTTTGTCCTATATAAAAAAACAACTTTAATAATAAGTGTTAAAAACTTTAGAAGCCTCATTAAAAGCACTTTCAAAACTTAAAGCATCTAAATTATTTAAGGTTTTACGTTTCGTAAAATACGATACGAGTTTTTCGGTAGGCATATTTCCTGTTAGCCCGAATTATTCATGGGTTTTCGTTATGAAAAGTCAAAATACCAATAGAATTGGGAAGCACAGAAGTTTTTTAATGAAAGAATTGTTGCCCAATTTTGAGCTAAATAAATTTCGAGCATTCTCAATTATAGTAGGTAGTTTGGCTTTGGAATAGAATACTGATGAATGATTCGGGTTAGTTCGTCTTTTGCCATTGGGCAACCTCCAAAACCTTGTATAGCTTCATCAAATCTTCGGCAGCCCGATTTAGAAAAAGAGATTCACAAACATCTAAAATATAAAGATGATAAATATCATATTTTATCTGTAAAGTACTGATTAACTTATGAAGCATAAATAGATGTAAAATCGTGAAAGCTTTATCTAAAATATTAGCAATTTCTTTAGCAATATTAGTTTTCATTTCATCGTCTTATGTTGTTATTGATACACACTTATGCTGTGGAAATGTAATAGATTCATCAATTTTCGGCAAAGCAGATGTGTGTGAGATGGATATGATTTCTTGCAGATCAGAAAACATTTCTAATACAAAAGTAAAAGGCAGTTGTTGTAATAACATAACGGTTTATAAATATGGAAGTTTCTTCACACAAAGTAGTTTTATAGATGTCGATTTACATCAACAGTTTAATTATACTCCACATTTTTATTTAGCTATAGCTTCTAATTTATTTGTAGAACCAGAAGTTAGTAATCCTAATATTAAACAATATTTACCACCATTAATATCAAGAGACATATTAGTCTTGTTTCAGTGCTTTCTAATTTGAAATACTCGTCACTTGTTGCGTTTTTATAAATTTTCTACAAAAACAAAGCACTACTTATACAATGAACTACCCCGAGACAGAGCCATCGAGGTATCAAGCAGAAAAAACTTATTTTTAGTTTTATGAAAACTTAAGGTTTTCAAACTTTCCTCTTGACCCCGAGGTAGAACCTCGAGGAATTCTTTAGATTAAAATTTATAAAATATAGAATAATTGATATTCTTTAATTCCAATCATTCCATATAGTAATTAAAAATAATAACATGAAAAAAATAGCAACAGCTTTATTTATTATTGCGGTTTTATTTTCAACGAGTATTACTGCTCAATCAACATGGAAAGCACCAAAAAGTGCTGATGAAATTAGTAATCCTTTAAAAAATGATATTGTAGCAACAAAAAAAGGAAAAAAAATGTTTATCCAGCTATGTGTTATCTGTCATGGAGCAAAAGGAAAAGGTGATGGTATTGCTGGAATGGCATTAAACCCAAAACCTACTAACTTTAATTCAGAAGCATTTAATAATCAAACAGATGGTGCAATTTTTTGGAAAATTAGCGAAGGAAATGCTCCAATGCCTGCCTATAAAGATTTGATAAGTGATGATGAGCGTTGGCAACTGATTAATTATATAAGAACTCTTAAAAAAGAATAACTTTTAAAACTTTAAAAAATGAAAAAAATACTATTAATTATGCTATTGTTTTTCCTAACAGGAAATATAATGGCACAAGACACAAAGCAAAGTACAGAAATTGATTCGTTGGTTGATGCTGCTTTGTTAAGAAAGGGATTTAAACCAAGTAAAACACAATTTATGATTAGAGGTTATGGTCATACAGGGTTTACATCTACAAAAACAAATGATGAAC
>CAYRVY010000054.1:0-9229 GCA_964427695.1 uncultured Flavobacteriaceae bacterium | reverse complement strand
CACAAGATGAAGAAATAGCACGAAATTTTATTCTGTTTGGGAAACCAGATGTTACGGTTATTATTGTAGATGCCAGTAGATTGGAACGAAATCTAAACTTGGTTTTACAAATTTTAGAAATTACAAATAAAGCCGTTTTGTGTTTGAATTTAGTGGATGAAGCAAAACGAAATAATATCAAAATAGATGAAAGAACCTTGTCCAGAGATTTAGGAATTCCAGTAGTTCCAACCAGCGCTAGGTTTGGTGAAGGAATACCTGACTTAATTAAAACCATAAACGAAGTTGCAACTGGAAAAATAATTTGTAACCCGCGCCATATAAAAAATGTGCCTAAAAATATTGAAAAGGCAGTAAAAACATTAAGTGCTGAAATTAATAAACAGTATCCAACCATACCAAATAGCAGATGGTTAGCTTTCCGATTATTAGAAGGAGATGTACAAATTATTGATGCTTTAAAAACAGGAGAGTTAGTTTAAAACAATAATTAGATTGAAAATATAAATTTAAAATTTTAATAAGAAGGACAGGATGAGATTCCTGCCTACGCAGAAATTACATGAATAAAAATTCTATAGAAAATATAATAGCCTTATCCAGTGATTTGCGTTGGCAAATTGGTGATGATTTTCATGATGGTCTTGCTGAAGGAATCTATGCTGATGCTTCAGAAATAGCAAATGGATCTATAAGTATTGACAATGAAAAACCCCGTTTCCGTTTAGATTCTAAAATAGATAAAATTGTAACCAGTAAAACTTGGGGTTTCCCAATCATGTTTATGATTTTGGGTGTGATTCTTTGGCTTACTATTATTGGAGCAAATTACCCTTCGGCGATGTTAGCAGAATTGTTATTAGATACTATTCATCCAATTTTAAAAAGTTTTTCAGCAAGTATAGGAATGCCATGGTGGCTGGATGGGTTTTTAATTGATGGCGTTTATTTAGCAGTAGCTTGGGTAATTGCCGTAATGTTACCTCCAATGGCAATATTTTTTCCAATGTTTACACTTCTAGAAGATTTTGGATATTTGCCAAGAGTCGCATTTAATTTGGATTATATGTTTAAAAAATCAGGAGCTCATGGTAAACAAGCATTAACAATGAGCATGGGTTTTGGATGTAATGCTGCTGGAGTTGTTGCCACTCGAATAATAGATAGCCCAAGAGAACGCTTAATCGCAATTATAACTAATAATTTTTCGCTGTGCAATGGTCGTTGGCCTACACAAATTTTAATAGCCACCATTTTTATAGGCGCTGTTGTTCCAGCTTCTTTTTCTGCATTTGCATCATTATCAGCAGTTATTGGAGTAGCAATTTTAGGACTGTTCTTTATGTTTTTTACATCTTGGGCATTAACAAAAACAGTTTTAAAAGGAGAGGTTTCTACGTTTAATTTAGAATTACCACCATATCGTCCACCACGTTTTTGGAAAACGATATATACTTCAATAATAGATAGAACTTTAATTGTTTTATGGCGCGCTATACTTTTTGCTGCACCAGCTGGAGCTGTTATTTGGCTGATTTCAAATATTTATATTGGCAACGAAAGCATAGCTACTTTAACCATTAATTCGTTGGACGGATTTGGTTTTTTGTTAGGAATGAATGGCGTTATTTTACTGGCATATATAGTTGCAATTCCAGCAAATGAAATTGTGATTCCAACCATTTTAATGCTCACAGTTATGGCTAGTGGAATTGCTGGCGGAGAAGGTGCAGGAGTAATGTTTGAATTGGATTCGGCAAATGCAACAGGTGATATTTTAAGAGCAGGCGGATGGACCTTACTTACAGCTGTTAATTTAATGTTATTCAGCTTGTTACATAATCCGTGTAGCACAACTATTTATACAATTTATAAAGAAACAAAAAGCGCAAAATGGACTACAGTTGCTTCTATTTTGCCCGTAATTATGGGATTTGTAATTACATTTTTAGTGGCTCAAATTTGGAGATTATTTTAGTAAGTTCTCAATTAGAAACTTATATTTTTATAATATTGTGATTTTTTGAACGATAATTCTTCTTGGCTTGTCACTTTTGTTATGAAATTATGAGATGAGTATTAATGCCTCAAGAGAGAAAATATAATAATTGAGACTACATAAAAAAATAGTAACTTTCAACACTAAATAAAACAAGTTACTAATGAATCGAATTTACACATTATTATTTGGGGTTTTATTTGTTCAATTAATAGTTGCTCAAGAAAATAAATTGCCATTTCAGGCTTTAGATGTTTTTCAATTAGAATACGTTTCGGATCCACAAATTTCTCCAGATGGGACTCAAGTGGTTTACCGAAGAAATGGTTTTGATATTATGAAAGACAAAGCCAAAGGAAACCTATGGATTGTAAACATTGATGGTACTTCAAACCGAAAATTAACATCAAGAGAAGTTAGCGAATCTCAAGCGAGATGGTCTCCAAGTGGAAATAGAATTGCTTTTGTGAGCGCCACAAATGAAGGTGCCGAAGTTTATATGTACTGGATTAAAACAGGACAGATTGCTAAACTGTCTCAACTAGAAAAAACGCCGAGCTCATTAATCTGGTCACACGATGGGAAAAATTTAGCATTTACAATGTTTATGGCCGTAAAACCACCTGTAATTGTAAAACCGCCTGCTAAACCTAAAGGTGCAGAATGGGCAAAACCTGCTAGAATTACAGACAGACTTAAACACGAAGCCGATGGAAGAGGTTATATGGAACCTGGATTTACACACGTTTTTATTATGCCTTCGCAAGGCGGAACACCTAGACAATTAACAGGCGATAATTATAACCATAGAGGATCGTTATCGTTTTCTGCTAATGGGAAGGATATTTATTTTTCATCAAATAGACATGAAGACTGGGAATACGATTTTAGAAATAGTGAGGTATATAAAGTAAATATAAACACTAAAGAAATTACTCAACTTACCACACAGCAAGGTCCAGATTACTCGCCTATGGTCTCTCCGAACGGAAAAAAAGTTGCGTTTATAAGTTTTAAAGACAAAGTGCAAACCTATCAATTAAGCCAATTGTATATTATGAATACAAATGGTAATGAGCGGCAATTATTATCAGGAAATTTAGACAGAAGCATTTCTAATATTACTTGGGATAATTCTGGTAAAGGTTTGTATTTTACTTATGACGATAAAGGAAACACAAAAATAGCACACATTAGTTTAAACGGAAATATTAAAAAAATAGCAGATAATGTAGGTGGCACAACTTTAGGAAGACCTTACCCTTCAGGATCGTATTCGGTGTCACAAAACGGAACAATTGCCTATACGCAAACACGACCAGAATATCCTGCGGAATTGGCTGTAATCCAACCGAAACAAAAGATAACAAAATTAATTACGAATTTAAATGAAGATGTTTTAAGTCATCGTGAATTAGGTAAAGTTGAAGAGGTTTGGTATACATCATCTTTTGATGGAAGAGATATTCAAGGTTGGATAGTAAAACCACCTTTTTACGATGCTTCGAAAAAATACCCTCTTTTGGTTGAAAATCATGGAGGACCAATTGCTAATTATGGCGATCGCTTTACTGCCGAAATTCAGTTATATGCTGCAGATGGCTATGTGGTGTTTTATCCAAACCCAAGAGGAAGCACGAGTTATGGTGAAGAATTTGGGAATTTACTGTTTCATAATTATCCAGGAGAAGATTATATCGATGTAATGGATGGCGTAGATTATTTGGTAAATAAAGGCATTGTTGATAATAACAAGCTTTTTGTAATTGGTGGAAGTGCAGGTGGTATTATGACGGCTTGGATGATTGGCAAAAATAATCGCTTTAAAGCTGCTGTTGTGGTTAAACCTGTTATGAATTGGATTAGCAAAACTTTAGTAGCCGATAATTATTACGGTTATGCCAATTCACGCTATCCAGGACAACCTTGGGAGAATTTTGAAATCTACTGGAAATTTTCTCCAATTTCTTTAGTAGGTAATATAGAAACACCAACAATGGTTATGGTAGGAATGGACGATTTACGAACGCCACCAAGTGAAGCAAAACAACTGTATCATGCTTTAAAATTGAGAAAAATCGAAACTGTTTTGGTAGAACTGCCTGGAGCTTCTCATGGTATTGCAAGACGACCAAGCCAACTTATAAGTAAAGTGGCACATACTTTAGCTTGGTTAAGAAAATATAATGTTGACTAAAAAAATGGCTTAGTGACAACTACAATCGTCTTCACAAGAGCCTTTGCTATTCTTCTTTGGTTTTAAAAAGAATTTTTTAACTAAAAACCAAGCTGCAAAACTTACTATAATTATAACAAATATTGTTTGTATAGTGTTGTTCATTAGTTGTTGGTCGTTATTGATTCTTTTTTATTACTACAATTTATTCTCCTCCTTTTAAGGAGGAGTGGATTTCAATAAAATTGAAAGACGAGGTGGTTAATTAACCTTTCCGTCCTTGCTCCTCCGCTTTCAGCCTTCGTAGCTATGCTACTTCGGCGAAGCAGGCAAAGCTATGGCGACACGTGGGCGGACACCTTCCTTTGAAAAGGGAAGGAATTGCTATTCAATTATTTTAACAATTGAAAGACAATTAAAGCCACAATATAAGCAATTGCTGTCATCCCAAATAATTGGCTTAATGGCCATTTCCAACTGTTTGTTTCACGTTTTACAATAGCGAGCGTACTCATGCATTGCATAGCAAAAGCATAAAATAGCAATAGAGAAATTCCAGAGGCAAGTGTAAAAATCTTTTCCCCATTAGGATAAACTTCTGCAGCCATTCTCTGTTTAATGGTTTCATCTTGTTCTGCATCGGAACTGCCAACACTGTAAATAGTTGCCAGCGTACCAATAAAAACCTCTCTTGCAGCAAAAGATGTTACTAGAGCAATCCCTATTTTCCAGTCGTAACCTAAAGGTTTTATTGCTGGTTCTATGGTTTTTCCTATTATTCCTATATATGAATGCTCTAATTTATGCGCGGCAATTTTATCTTCCAATTCAAAATCGCTCAATGAAGTATATTGAGAGCTTACAATGGTTTCGGCATTATTAAATGATTTACCAGGACCATAAGAAGCTAAAACCCATAAAATTATTGAGATTGCTAAAATTATTTTTCCTGCTTCGAATACAAACGTTTTGGTTTTTTCAATTACAGTAATTGCTACATTTTTTAAAAGCGGAATTTTATAACTTGGCATTTCAATAACAAAAAATGTTTTATGATTTGTTTTTAAGATTTTGTCTAAAATATAAGCCGAAAACACAGCCATCCCAAATCCTATAAGATAGAGAGACATTAAGGTAAGGGCCTGATAACTTAATCCTAAAAAACGGCCTTCTGGAATTACAAGTGCAATAATAATTAAATACACAGGAAGTCTCGCAGAGCAAGTTGTAAAAGGAGTTACTAAAATGGTAATTAAACGCTCTTTCCAGCTTTCTATATTTCGAGTCGCCATAATCGCTGGAATAGCGCAAGCAGTCCCAGAAATTAGAGGAACAACACTTTTGCCGCTTAAACCAAAACGGCGCATGATTCTATCCATTAAGAATACTACTCTGCTCATGTAACCACTCTCTTCTAATACTGAAATAAAAAGAAATAAGAATGCTATTTGAGGTATAAAAATAACAATACCACCAATTCCTGCAATAATACCTTCTGCGAGTAAGTCGGTAAAAACTCCAGGCGAAAAATTGACTTTAACCCAATTTGAAAGTGAAGCAAAAGAAGCATCAATAAAATCCATTGGTACACTTGCCCAATCGTAAATAGCTTGAAATATGGTAAGTAAAATGACGAAGAATATAACATAACCCCAAACTTTGTGTGTAAGGATACGATCGAATTTTACTCTTAATCCTGTTGCTTTTGTAGGATCTATAGTTTGTCCTTCTTTTAAAAGGGCATTAATAAATTGATAACGCTTTATAGTTTCTTTTAGTTGCAGTCGTTTAAGTTCGGAATCAGATTTTGTTTTAAATTCAGAAAAGTCCAATTCTTGCCTTGTCATTTTTCCAAAATTAACATCTTGAGTAATAACCAACCAAAGTTTATAAAGGTCTTGGTTTGGAAATGCTTTTTTTAGTCTCTTAAAGTATTCTATATCAATGGTTGAAGTGTCTAAACAGGGCTGTAAAGACAATTCCTTATAACTGCTTATAAGGTCTTTTAAATATTGTATGCCATTATTTTTACGTGTGCTTACTAAAGCGATTTTAGTATTTAAATGCTGCTCTAAAACCGGAACATTTAAAGAAATACCTTTGCGTTTCATTCTATCTGCCATATTAATGACTAGAATTGCAGGAATTTTTAAATCTTTTATTTGTGTAAAAAGAAGTAGATTTCGCTTTAAATTTTCAACATCACTTATAAGAACTGCTACATCAGGAAAATCTTTGTCATTTTTATTTAAGAGCAATTCAATAACTAGATTTTCATCTATAGACGACGCATTTAAACTATAAGTTCCGGGCAAATCTAAAATATGAGCTTTAACACCACGAGGAAGCTTACAGATGCCTTCTTTTTTTTCGACTGTAATTCCGGGATAATTCCCTACTTTTTGGTTTAAACCTGTAAGTGCATTAAAAATAGAAGTTTTGCCAGTATTTGGATTCCCAATTAATGCAACATTAATTTGCTTACTCATTTAATGTCTTTTCAATTAAAATTAACGCTGCGGTTTCTTTTCTAATTGCGAGATGACACCCATTTATATTAAGATACATTGGGTCTGCAAAAGGAGCTACTTGAATTAGCTCTACTGTGTTTCCAGGCAGGCAACCCATTTCTAGTAATTTTAATGGGATATTATTGGAAGAGATATCTGTAATTATACCTCGCTCTCCTTTTTTTAAATCGGCAATGGAGAAACTCATTCTTATTTAGATTCATTATAAAGAAGCAAATGTAATAAAAAGATTAGTCTTTGTACGATGCTTTTAAAGATTTTATATCCTTAAGGATTCGTTTTATTTCTTTTGGATCTGTACCATCATAAAATCCACGTATTTGACGTTTTTTATCAATGAGCATAAAATTTTCGGTATGTATCATATCAAAAGGACCTCCATCTCCATTATCTTTTACAGCGAGATAAGATTTTCTGGCTAATTCATAGATTTGTTTTTTATCTCCAGTCACCAAATTCCATTTAGAAGCATTTACACCTTTTTCATCAGCATAACGTTTTAATTGTGCAACGGTATCAATTTTTGGGGTAACAGTATGTGATAGCAGCATAACTTCATTATCGGCAATAATCTTTTTTTGAATTTCTAGCATATTATCTGTCATAATTGGGCAAATAGTTTGACAGGTTGTAAAAAAGAAATCGGCAACATAAATCTTGTCTTTATAATCTTCTTGTGTAATAGTTTTTCCGTTTTGATTGGTTAAACTAAAATCGGCTATACGATGGTATTTTTTTTTATGCTGAATTGTACTATCTACCATTTCTACATTAACTTGAAAGGGATGATAAACTGGAAGGGGCTTTACTACATTTAATAGGTTATAGATAACAGAAATCATAACGACAGAAAAAATAAAAAAGACAATTCCTAAAAATTTATATTTTTTAAAAAACAATAACATCTATTTTTGTTTATTTAGACGCAAAAATACAATGAAAATTATACAATAATTTTTTTTACATCTTAAATGGATGTTAAAAAGTAAGACATTACATAAATATCTTTTTATAGTAAGACTAAAAGCTTATTTTTGTGCGTTTTTAAATAATTAAATTTCTAAATATTAATACATGATTGTATTTTTAATTAAAGCGGCTCAATTGCTTTTGAGCTTGTCAATACTTATTGTTTTACATGAGTTAGGGCATTTTATACCTGCGAAACTATTTAAAACCAGAGTAGAAAAATTTTATCTGTTTTTCGATATAAAATATTCTCTTTTCAAAAAGAAAATTGGCGATACTGTTTATGGTATTGGTTGGTTGCCTCTTGGTGGCTATGTTAAGATTGCCGGAATGATTGATGAGAGTATGGACACGGAACAAATGGCAAAGCCACCTCAACCATGGGAGTTTCGGTCTAAACCAACATGGCAGCGTTTAATAATTATGCTTGGTGGTGTTACGGTTAATTTTTTATTAGCTTTTGTGATATATATTATGATTTTGTTTGTTTGGGGAACCAATTATACAATGAAAGATGATATAAAATATGGATATAGTGTAACTAAAACGCTAGAGAAATACGGTTTTAAGCAAGGTGATAAAATTGTTTCTGTGGACAATCAGCCTTTTGAAGAAATTGCTAGTATAAATAGCCATTTATTATTAAGAGATATAAGTCAAGTAACTGTTGAACATTTAGATGGGACTATTAAAAAGTTAATTTTACCTGAAACTATTGGAACAGAATTGTTTGAAGCTGGAGATTTTCCTGCAATGACACCAAGAAGTCCTTTTAAACTAGATTCGGTACTTCCAAATTCACCAGCATTTAGAGGAGGATTGTTAAAAAGCGACAAAATGCTTTCTATTAATGGGAAGCCTATTGAATTCCTTTCAGACTTAACAATTACAATTCGAAATAGAGAATCCGAAAGTATATCATTAAAAGTGTTAAGAAATGGTGTAGAAAAAGATTTAACAATAACTCCAAACGATGATTTTACAATTGGCATTAGTACTTTAGGTTCAGATCCAGATTTTATAAAATTAAATCACAGAGAATATACTCTTGCTGAAAGTATAAGTGGTGGAGCAGCTTTAGGATATTGGACTATTAAAGATTATTTGGCTCAATTTAAATATATTTTTACAAAAAAAGGAGCTGCACAGGTTGGAGGTTTTGCTGCTATTGGTAATATGTTTCCTTCCACTTGGGACTGGAGAACCTTTTGGGCAATAACCGCTTTTTTATCTATTATGTTGGCGGTTTTAAATTTATTACCAATACCTGCTTTAGATGGTGGTCATGTAATGTTTTTATTGTACGAAATAATATCTGGACGTAAGCCAAATGATAAATTTATGGAGTATGCGCAAGTGGTAGGTTTCTTTTTGTTAATAGCGTTGGTACTCTTTGCAAACGGTAACGATATTTACAAAGCTATTTTCGATTAATTTTTTTAAACAAAATAGTTGTAGTCATTTAAAAATAAATTATATTTGCGCTCGCTAAAGCGAAAAACAGTCCTCCTTAGCTCAGTTGGTTAGAGCATCTGACTGTTAATCAGAGGGTCC
>CAYRVY010000053.1:0-9231 GCA_964427695.1 uncultured Flavobacteriaceae bacterium | reverse complement strand
GTCCCTAAATTATATCTAGGAAAAACGCCTTGTGTATAATTAGTAAATACGCTTCCTCTATAACCTGTAATAAGGTTTTTACTCATTATAATATTTATAACCTTACCACTATCTGCATCATATTTAGCTGAAGGGTTTGTAATGACCTCAACCGATTTTATGCTATTTGCCGAAGAGCTTTCCAGTAGTTGCGTTAAATCACTCGATGACAAATTTACTTTTCTATCATTAATATATATAGTTGGTTCGGAACCTTTAATGGTAATTCCTCTATCTAAAACTAAAATACCTGGCGTACTTTTAAGTACTTGAAGCATTGTGCCTTCTGTTAGGGCAGTGTTTTCTATGTTAAATACCAAGCGATCTGCTTCTCGCTTAAATGTTGGCTTTATATAAGTAATTTCTACTTGGCTTAAAGATACAGCAGATTCTTTTAACACTATAGACTCAAGCTCTATGTTATTTACTAATGAAACTTGTTGTAAAAAATCTTCAAAACCTATAAAGCTTATTTTAAGAAAGTAGTTTCCGGAGTCGATTTCAGTTATTGTAAATTTTCCGAAATCATCAGAACTTGTTCCCGTAACTATTGTAGAATCTTGTGCTACTAACAATAAAATATTTGCATAAGCAATGGGGCGATTTGTTTCGTCTAAAATATTTCCTGAAATTGAAAACTGCTGTGCTAATACGTTTAGGGAGAGACATACACACAAAATTGTTAAAATAAATTTATTAATTAACTTCAAATCAAAAAATTTAAAGTTGCAATATACTATTTGTTTTTCATTTTTAATTACGGGAAAACCACATATTTTTAGTTAGTTTTTTCGGACAGTAATCTATTTGATAAAACAAAACAAAGCGCAATAAATGACCTATATTTACAAAATCTTTTATAGATGAATTTACCCTTATGAAGCATATTAGAAACTTTTGTATTATAGCACATATAGACCATGGGAAAAGTACACTTGCCGATCGCTTGTTAGAGGCAACTGGGTCAGTTTCAGGTCGTGAAAAGAAAGACCAGCTCTTGGATACCATGGATTTAGAAAGAGAGCGCGGTATAACAATAAAGTCTCATGCTGTACAAATGGAATATACTTATAAAGGCGAAGAGTATATTTTAAATTTAATCGATACGCCAGGTCATGTTGACTTTTCTTATGAAGTTTCTCGTTCTATTGCAGCTTGCGAAGGCGCCTTGTTAATTGTTGATGCTGCACAAAGCGTTCAGGCTCAAACCATTTCCAATCTATATTTAGCATTAGAAAACGATTTGGAGATTATTCCTGTTTTAAATAAAGTAGATTTGCCAAGTGCCAATCCAGAAGAGGTTATTGATGATATTGTAGATCTTTTAGGCTGTGATGCTTCTGAAGTAATCCCGGCAAGTGCAAAAACTGGACTTGGAATTGAAGATATCTTGTCTGCTATTATTGACCGTATTCCGTCTCCAAAAGGAAATATCGACGAACCTTTACAGGCTTTAATATTTGATTCTGTTTATAATTCTTTTCGTGGCGTAGAAACATATTTTAGAGTGCTAAATGGTTCAATCAAAAAAGGACAGCAGATTAAGTTTGTTGCAACTGGAAAAACATATTCGGCAGATGAAGTAGGGACTTTAAAGCTCAAGCAAATTCCTCAAAAGGAAATAAAAGCTGGAGATGTAGGTTATTTAATTACTGGCATTAAAGACGCTAGAGAAGTAAAAGTTGGAGACACCATTACAGATGCTAAAAACCCTACAACAAATGCTGTTGAAGGGTTTGAAGATGTAAAACCAATGGTTTTTGCAGGAATTTACCCTGTAGATACAGATGATTATGAAGAGCTCCGCAACTCTATGGAGAAGCTACAACTTAATGATGCTTCTTTAGTTTTTCAACCAGAAAGCTCGGCTGCTTTAGGTTTTGGTTTTCGTTGTGGCTTTTTAGGAATGTTACATCTCGAAATTATTCAAGAGCGTCTTGAGCGTGAGTTTGATATGACTGTTATAACAACAGTACCAAATGTTAGTTATCATGCATTTACAAGAAAACATCCTAATAATGCAATTATTGTAAATAATCCAGCCGATTTACCTGATCCTTCAGGGTTGGAACGTGTTGAAGAGCCTTACATTAAAGCGTCCATTATTACAAAAGCAGATTTTGTTGGCAATGTAATGAAGTTATGTATTAATAAGCGTGGCGTTATTACCAATCAAACCTATCTAACTACAGAACGTGTTGAGTTAAATTTCGATATGCCTTTAGCCGAAATTGTATTTGATTTTTATGACAGATTAAAAACAGTATCTAAAGGATATGCCTCTTTTGATTATCATCCTATTGGTATGCGAACCTCTAAACTGGTTCGCGTAGATATTTTACTAAATTCTCAACCTGTCGATGCACTTTCGGCATTAATACATGCTGATAATGCGCATGATATTGGTAAAAAAATGTGTTCGAAACTTCGGCAGCTTATTCCTCGACATCAGTTTGATGTTCCAATACAAGCAGCAATTGGAGCAAAAATTATTTCGAGAGAAACTATTAAAGCTTTGCGAAAAGATGTAACTGCAAAATGTTATGGCGGAGATATTTCGAGAAAACGAAAACTTCTTGAAAAACATAAAAAATGCAAAAAAAGAATGCGACAAGTTGGTAATGTAGAAATTCCTCAACAAGCTTTTATGGCTGTGTTGAAGTTGAATGATTAATACAAATTAATTACTCGCTCTAATATATGAACCGTTTTAATGGTTTATATATATTGTTAGCCTTTCGTTATTCAATCTCTTTTTTAAGAATATAGTAGGCTTGTGGACCAACAATGCGATACTCATTATTTTTTATGATTATTTTAGTGTTGCCTTCAGTCCAAGTATTGTTACCTATATATGTTTTTAGAGTGTCTGCCTTTTCGCTTCCCATCCATTGAATAATTAATCCGTTTAAAATCGATTTAACATCTAAGGAACTGTTATAAGACCCTCTTACGGCACCACTGTATTTACCTTCCAAAGGTTTAGTGTCAATATCTAACTCCATGCTTTGAGGTGCTTTCTTATCGATTAATTCCCAAGTAATTGCATCTGCAAAGAAACTAGAACGTTTGGGTCCGGTTGTATTCACTAAGCAAATAACATATAAATCTTCATCGGGGAAATATCTCGTATTAGTTGAGAATCCATTTATTGTACCTCCATGACCTATTCTATGGTTTCCAAAATCTGAATAATTAACGAAAGCTTTAGCATAGTTAAGATTGGAGCCATCTTTCAATTGACCTGGAGTAATTAATGATTGGTATAAGGATTCAGATAATACTTTCCCTTGATGCAAAGCAGTCATCCACGTTAGTAAATCTTTCGTGCTACTAGAAAGAGAACCAGCAGCATATGGCCAAAGATGATATAGATAATTCTTTTGCTCAAGACCATCTGGAGTATAATTATATCCATACACTTTATTTTTAGTTATTTCAGTGTTCGAACTATATGAGGTGCTGGTCATTCCTAAAGGGGCAAAAAATGTCTCTTTTAAATACTCCTCGTATGTCTGTCCAGTTACTTTTTCAATAATTAATCCCAGAAAAAAGTAAGCTGAATTATTGTAAATTAATGCTTCTCCTGGCTCAAATAAAAAATCTTTTGTTTCTACCAAACGTACTAATGAATCCCGAGGATGATTCTGATTTGAAAATGACCAGAATTCATCAATGTCAGTATAGCTTGGAATACCTGAAGTATGGTTAAGTAAATTATCAATAGTGACTTTTCGACCTTTAGTATCAAATTTCAAGTATTTAGTAAAATCATCGTCTAAAGAGAGTTTTTTAGATTCAACTAGTTTAAGTATGGCTGCTGCAGTAAACTGTTTAGTTACCGAACCAATTTCAAAAATCCCATCGTTAGGTATAGGTACAGAAAGCTCTAAACTTGCATATCCATAAGATTTTTTTATCAGGGTTTTTCCATTCTGATATACTAGAATTGCTCCGCCAGCTATTTGAGAACTATCCACACTTACGTGGAATAAAGAATCAATATATGTATCTAATGATACTGTACCTGAAATCTCTTTTTTTTCTTGACAGCTGAAAGTAAGAAGTATTACTGCTATTGGAACTAATAATATTTTTTTCATAATTAATATTCTCTTAATGAAGGCTAACGTCATGCAACCAAGCTTTCTTTTCTAAAAGAAATTCTTCGGTTTCCACGTTATCATCATCAGGCACACAACAATCTACGGGACAAACAGCTGCGCATTGTGGTTCGTCATGAAAGCCTTTACATTCAGTACACTTCTCTGCAACAATAAAATAAAATTCATCAGATACTGGTTCGTTTTCCGCATCAGCATCCACTTCCCCTCCTTTTGGAAGGGTAACCATACCACTTAAAGCAGTTTCGTCTGCAAATGCCCATTCTTGATCTGGCTCGTAAATAGCATTGTTTGGACACTCTACAACACAGGCATCACAGTTAATACATTCATCAGTTATTATAATTGCCATAATTTATTGTTTTTCATAATTGATTTTGTAAAATTATATTTATTTTTAAAGCTGTAATGTGATAAAAATCATATTTCGTTTTAAAAAGTGAAATTATCTTTGACCTCTATCTTTGAAAAAATAGACAATTTTTGATAAATTTAAACAAAATTTTCAAATTAGCATAAATTATGATTACAGTAAAAACAGAAGATCCACAAGAAGTTTTAGAAGCCGTTGTGATTCGGTTTGTTGGTGATTCAGGTGATGGGATGCAATTAACTGGAACTCAATTTTCAGATACTTCAGCAATGTTTGGGAACGACATTGCTACTTTTCCAAACTATCCTGCCGAAATTAGAGCGCCGCAAGGCAGCTTATATGGAGTTTCTGGATTCCAAGTACATATTGGCAGTATTGAAATTAGTACACCTGGAGAAGATTTAGATTTACTAGTTTGTATGAATCCTGCAGCTCTGAAAACAAACTTAAGTGCTTTAAAAGCAGGTCATACTATTATAATAGATACAGATTCTTTTACAAAAAAAAATCTTGAAAAGGCATTATACGCTAGTAATCCTTTAGAAGATGGTAGTTTAAATAATTATAGAGTTATTGAAGTTGCAATGACCTCTTTAACAAAAGAAGCTTTAAAAGATATTGTTGGTCTTGACAATAAAAGCATAGTTCGTAGTAAAAATATGTTTGCTTTGGGAATGGTGTATTGGATGTATAATAGAGATATGAATCATACTTTAGCTTTTTTTAATAAAAAATTTATTAAGAAACCTTTAATTGCCAAAGCGAATTCAAAAGTTTTAAAGACAGGATTTTTCTTTGCTGAAACATTAGAATTAATTCCAAATTCATTTTCTATATCTCCTTCTAAAATGCCAAAAGGAACTTATAGAATTATAAATGGGAATCAAGCGACAGCTTGGGGATTTTTAGCTGCTGCCGAAAAAAGTGATTTAGATCTGTTTTTAGGGTCTTATCCTATCACACCAGCGTCTGATATATTACATGAATTGGTAAAACATAAACATTTTGGCGTTAAAGCATTTCAAGCTGAAGATGAAATTGCAGGAATTACCTCTGCAATAGGAGCATCTTTTGCCGGAGATTTAGCATTAACTACAACTTCAGGACCAGGTTTAGCCTTAAAAGGTGAGGGTATTGGTTTGGCTATGATTCTTGAATTACCTTTAGTAATTGTAAATGTACAACGTGGTGGACCTTCAACAGGCTTACCTACAAAAACAGAACAATCAGATTTATTACAAGCCATGTATGGAAGAAATGGCGAAAGTCCGCTTATAATAATTGCTGCAAGCACTCCAGCAAATTGTTTTGATTGGGCATATGAAGCAGCAAGATTAACGTTGGAACATATGACTCCTGTTTTATTGTTGACTGATGGATATATAGCAAATGGCTCTGAACCTTGGAAAATAAAATCAATCAATGATATGCCACCTATTTCACACAAACAAATAAGAGGCGGTAATCCTGAAAAATGGAATATTTATGATAGAGATGCTGTTACGTTGGCGAGAGAATGGGCAATTCCAGGCACTCCTGGTTTTGAACATCGGGTTGGTGGTTTAGAAAAAGATAAAACTTCCGGAAATATTTCTTATGCTCCCGAAAATCACGAATACATGACCAACATTAGAGCTGAAAAAGTTGAAAGAGTACAGAATAGTATTCCTGATTTAAAATCAAATTTTAATAAAGAAGGTGATCTATTAATTGTTGGCTGGGGAGGCACTTTCGGAAGCTTGCATTCTGCTACTAAAAAATTAAGTGCTGAAGGATATAAAATTGGACATATACATTTCAATTATATAAATCCATTCCCGAAAAATACAGAAGCAATCTTTTTAAAATTTAAAAAAATTATTATTTGTGAACTAAACAGTGGTCAACTGGTTTCTGTATTAAGAGGGAAATTTACGAATATTGAATTTTCTCAATATAATAAAGTTCAAGGTTTGCCATTTGGAGTTAGTGAACTAACTCAAAAATTTAAAACACTAATAAAATAGTTATGGTTGAAGCAAAAAAATATACGTTTAAAGATTTTGCAAGCGATCAGGAAGTTAGATGGTGTCCTGGCTGCGATGATTATGTAATATTAAGAGCCATGCAAAAAGCGTTGCCAGAAATGGGAGTAAACAAAGAAGATGTTGTCTTTATTTCTGGAATTGGATGTTCGTCTCGTTTTCCATACTATATTGATTCTTTTGGCATGCATAGTATTCATGGTAGAGCTCCAGCAATTGCCAGTGGAGTAAAATTAGCCAACCCTAATTTAAGTGTTTGGGTAATTACTGGCGATGGTGATGCTCTGGCCATTGGAGGTAATCATTTTATTCATATATTAAGAAGGAATCTTGATTTAAATATCCTTTTATTTAATAATGAGATTTATGGTCTAACAAAAGGTCAATTTTCTCCAACGTCATTAATTGGGCAAAAAACAAAAACGTCTCCTTACGGAAACACACAGCCTCCTTTTTCACCAGGCGAACTCGCTTTAGGTGCTCAAGCTAGATTTTTTGCAAGAATTGGAGGGAATACTCCTAAAGAAATGACACAATTATTTATTGATTCTGAAAAATTTAAAGGCACATCTTTAGTTGAAATATTGCAAAATTGTCCCATATTTAATGATGGATGTTTTAAAGATGTAACAGATAAAGCTGTACGAGCAGATAAACAAATACACCTTGAACATGGTAAACCGATGATTTTTGGAAAAGAACGTGATAAAGGTTTAGTATTAAATGGATTGAAATTAGATGTTGTTACTATAGGAGAAAATGGTATCTCTGAAAGTAATCTTTTAGTTCATGACGCAAAAGAACCAGATTCTACTTTGCATTCAATGTTAGTTAGATTAGAGCATCCCATTGCAACAGGAATTATTAGAGCAGTTGAAGAGTTGACCTTTGAAGAACGAGAAGATTCTTTAACAAAAGAAGTGAAGGCAAATTCAAAATTTAATAAAGTGGACGATTTGTTTTTCTCAGGTGATACTTATGAAGTGTAGTTAATAGTTATTATTAAATATATTTGTTAGATAGATAGAAATAAAATTTAGCGTTTGTCCCGAGTACTCAAGATTTGGGGTTTAAAAATTTGAATTAAATTTAAAATTATGGGTTCAGAAGCCATCATAGTGTTTTTTATTGCAGGAGTAGTCATGGTTGCTGGTGCAAATTTTTTATCTAATTTAATTTCGCATAAATCAGATAATCCACAAAAAAGAGAACCTTATGAAAGTGGGATGGTAACCAAAGGTTCCACTTGGGTTCAGTTTAAAGTTAGTTATTATTTATTTGCGATTTTATTTTTAATTTTTCATGTAGAAATTGTGTTTTTATTTCCTTGGGCAGTTGTTTTTAAAGATGTTGGAGCTGTCGCTTTTATTGAAATACTTATCTTTCTGATTATATTGGGTTTAGGATTATTATATGCATGGAAAAAAGGAGCCTTAAAATGGGAGTAGAAAAAATAAATAGTGTTCCTGAGGAATTTCCTGGAAAAGTTATTCCTGCTGGAAATGGAGCAAATATAATGGTTACTTCATTAGACAAAGTAATAAATTGGGGGAGAGCCAATTCGCTTTGGTCTCTTTATTTTGGCACAAGTTGTTGTGCAATAGAAATGATGCAAACAGGAGCGTCCAGACATGATTATTCAAGATTTGGTTTTGAAGTAGCAAGAACCTCCCCAAGACAAGCCGATTTAATTATCATAGCAGGAACCATTGTAAATAAAATGGCTCCTGTATTACGCCGTTTATACGACCAAATGGCAGAACCTAAATATGTGATTGCAATGGGTGCTTGCGCAATTTCTGGGGGACCATTTTTTTATAATACTTACTCTGTTGTTAAAGGCGCAGACCACGTGATTCCTGTTGATGTATATGTAGCTGGATGTCCACCACGACCCGAAGCACTATTAGAAGGTATGCTAATGCTTCAAGATAAAATACGAAACGAAAACATGAAACACAAAGTAAATCCTATCGATGGGTTTGATGAAGGTCAATAAAACCGAATGAACACATGACAAACGAAGCGTTACAAAACTTAATAGGTGGTTGGTTTCCAAATCCAGACATAAACAAAGTTTCTGAAGTTGTTGAAAATCCCAATATAGAAGAAGGTTCAGAAGAAAATATTGAAGTGCCAGAGCCTCCAAATTTAAGCTTATTAGAGTTTACCGAAGAAGAGTCTCAATTTTTAAACATTACTGTAAAACCAGAACAACTTTACCAACTGCTGACACAATTAAAAACTAATGAAGAAACTTGTTTCGATTATTTATTCTGTTTAAGTGGAGTAGATTGGGGAGAAGAATTAGGAGTTGTGTATCATTTAGAATCTACTATTCACAGACATATAATTGTTGTAAAAGTTAAAACAGACGATAGAGAAAACCCAATCCTAGATTCGGTTTGCGATATTTGGGCAACTGCCGAATTTCATGAGCGGGAAGTATTTGATTTCTTTGGAATAATATTTAATAATCACCCAAATTTAAAACGCCTCTTTTTAACCGAAGACTGGGAAGGCTATCCGTTAAGAAAGGATTATGTAGATGAAGTTAATATGGTTATCAAATAAACAATGAAGCAAAGAACCACAATAGATAAAAGCTTTAAATCAGAACCATACCAAATTAATATGGGACCTCAACATCCAGCAACACATGGTGTTTTAA
>CAYRVY010000052.1:0-9263 GCA_964427695.1 uncultured Flavobacteriaceae bacterium | reverse complement strand
TCCAAAAATGGATTCTTCAAATCGTGTAAAATCTACTTCCTCTATTAATGTACCATCTGCATCAACGACTTCATAAGTATCATAATATTTACTAAAAGCAGGAGAAATACTATAGCTAATAGATGGGCGCATAACATGCCTGATTGCTTGTATTTTTTTGTCGTCTCCAAAATTAAACATACCATAAATTGTTGTTCCAATACTGGCACTAAAATTATAGGTTCTAAAAGCATCAAAATTATTGTTTTCGGTTGTAATTACTTCTAATAAATCTTTATCAAAGGTTTTATTAATAGTTTTTAATGTCCAGGTTTCTTTAAAATTTGTGCTTGTACTAAGACTTAAATACTTAAATATTTTAAAGTTTGTACTTAACGGAATAGTGTGCTGCATTCCAACTTTAGCGTCTTCAAACATTTCCTTTTTAAAAAACAAAGAGTCTGTGGTTTGAATCCTGTTTTCTCCACGAACATTATACTGCAAATTTATATTTTGAAAGAATCCTTTTTTACTTCCAACTTTAGGTGCAAAAGGAAACACGCGATCTACACTTGCTTGAAAAGTTGGCAGTGTCATATTAATTGATTCTGTATTGGTGTTTTGAGAATGCGTAGCAGTAAGACTCAAATTTACTTGTGGTTCAGTTTGAAATGTCTTAGAATATGAAATAGATGATGATAATGTATTGTTTAAAAAATTTGATGAGTTTAATTGATTGATAGACTGTTGAAAATAAGTGCTGCTTCCTAAATTTACAGATGCCGAAAAACTTGAATTAGGGTTAGCCTTTCCATCTTTACTATGCGACCATCTTATATTATATATAGTGCTTTTTGCGTAATCTGGAAAACCACGTTCGCTTGTAATTAAGTTTTCAAACCGAAAACTAAGATTACCTCTAAATTTATATCGTAATGCATAGTCACTTTGTAAACGGAAACCATAACTTCCATTGGTATAATAATCGCCAAGCACAGCCAGATCTACATAGTCATTAACAGCAAAATAGTATCCTCCATTTTGTATATTATAACCTCTATTGCTGTCTTCGCCAAAGGAAGGGAAAATTACTCCGGAAGTTCGTTTTTCTGTTAAAGGAAAGAATGCAAAAGGTAAGCCTATTGGTGTTGGCACATCGGCAATAAATAAATTTGTTAAACCAGTAACTACTTTTTTACCAGGAACAATTTTTGCTTTACGCAGCAAAAAGTAATATTCAGGATTATCGGGATCTTCAGAGGTTGTAAATTTTGCGCGATTAACAAAGTAAACCGAATCGTTTTCTTTTTTTGTAATTTCGGAGAGAATTAATCCGCCTTCTTGTTCTGTCTTCGAATTATATATTAGTGCCTTTTGTGTTTTTGTATTAAAGATTAAAGAATCTGGCTCTACAACATCAGGACCTTGTTTAAATATTGGTGCTTGGGTATATTCTCCCAAACTATCTGTTATTCCTCTTGCATAAACCTCATTTGTTGCATAATTAATCACAATCTCTCCAGCAGTAATCTCCATATCTTGGTAAAGCATTTTTGCTTCATTATAGAGGAATATTTTTTTTTCTTTTTGGTTTATAGACACATAATCGGTTGCATTATACGTCATTATATCTTCCAAAAACCCTTTCTTTTTTGGAATACTATCGTTAATTATTGAATCTCGCTGTTTAGCATTTACAGGCTTTATTAATAAAGAATCTATAGCAATATTAACAGAGTCTTTAGCCACATCAGGAGTAATAATTGGTTTTGTTTTGGGTACATCTTGAGCGTAGCTAAAAGTGTTTATAAACACTGTAAAACTTAAGGCAAAAAGGATTTGAAAGATATTTGTTTGCAATGCTTTTAGATGTATTTTTGTAAAAGTATGGCTCGGTTTTTGAATTGCCAAAGTTACATATATTTTTTTGTGATTATTTTTAATATTCAAACAAAATTAAAAAATAGAATAAACCAAGTTGTTAAGCCGTTAAAGTCTTTATGCAAACGTATATAAAATACTTTTTATTATCATTTATATTTTTATTAACAAGCAACAATTTTGCTCAAAAAACTACTGAAAAATTTATTGTTGTTTTAGATGCTGGACATGGAGGAAAGGATCCAGGAAGACCAACTAAATTTGATACTGAAAAATCGATAGCCTTAAAAATTGTGCTTAAACTTGGAGAAGAACTTGAAAAGCATAAAGACATAAAAGTAATTTATACTCGTAAAACAGACGTGTTTGTAGAATTGCGAGAAAGGGCTTCTATAGCTAACAAAGCAGATGCCGATTTATTTGTATCTATACATTGTAATGCACATCATACACAGGCTTATGGTACAGAAACCTATGTTTTAAGCCTTTCTAATACAGGAAGAAACATTGAAATAGCAAAAGCAGAAAATGAAGTAATATTTTTAGAAGAAGATTATGAAAAACATTACGAAGGTTTTAATCCGAACTTACCAGAATCTTTAATAGGATTAACCCTAATGCAAGAAGATTATGTAGATCAGAGCATTACTTTGGCACGTTTTGTAGAAGATAATTTTCAAAATAAACTAAAACGAAAAAGTAGAGGTGTTAAGCAAATCAGTCTTTGGGTTATGCATAACACATATATGCCAAGTGTTTTAATTGAAACTGGGTTTATTACTAATAAACTTGAAGGTGCTTATTTAAGTTCAACTAAAGGACAAACTGAAATCGCAGCCTCTATAAAAGATGCAATTTTAAAATATAAAGAAAGTTTAAATGTTAGTTTTGCTAACTCTAGTTTAACTGAAAACTCTTTAAATAGTAACACTTCTGAATTAATTTATCCTGACATTACATTTAAAGTACAAATTGCTGCCAGTTCTAGAAAATTAAAACCAAGACCATATAATTTTAAGGGACTTAATGAAGTTTCCAGAGATAGAACAGGTAAAATCTTTAAGTATTTTTATGGAGCTACCTCAAATTATTCAAAGATAAAAGAGCAAAAAAAAGAAGCACTTAATAAAGGGTATGATAACTGCTTTATTGTTGCATTTAGAAACGGAGAAAAAATTAGTTTAGAACAAGCCTTAAAAACTCCATCAAATTAGGTGCGTTGTTTTTAAATTAATTGTTAATTTTGTGACTAATCTAATTATAAACATTTAAGCTTTTGAAAATATCTAGAGAAGTAAAGACTGCAATATTGGTTATTTCAGGGATACTGTTATTTATTTTTATTTTTAACTATTTAAAAGGTGAAAATATTTTTGATCCATCACGCACATTTTATGCCGTTTATGATAATGTAGAAGGGTTAGCAACATCATCACCTGTAACAATTAATGGTCTTACTGTTGGTAAAGTACAAGAAATAGGTTTTACAGATGATGGTTCTGGAAAAATTAAAGTTAAACTTTTGGTTGACAGCGATTTTAATTTTTCTATTAATAGCAAAGCCGAATTATATGAAGCTGGATTAATTGGAGGTAAAGCCATTGCTATCATACCTGCGTTTGATAATGCCGAAGACGCAAAAAAAGGAGATTATCTTGGAGGTATTGTAAAAGCAGGCTTAACAGAACTTGTAAATCAGCGTTTAACACCTTTACAAGAAAAAATTGAAACTATGATGGTAAGTGCAGATTCATTACTTACCAATATTAATAGTGTGTTTGATGTACAAACTAAAGCAAATCTTAAAAAAAGTATAGCAGAGTTAAGTACAACTATAGAATCGTTTAAAAACACATCTGTTTCTATAAATGATTTAATAACAGATAATCAAGAAAAATTAAGCAGTACATTAAGCAATGTTGATAATATCTCATCTAACTTATCAAAAATAACCGATTCTATCGCTAATGCAAATCTGGGCGAAACCATAAAGAGTTTGCAATTAACAATCAATAATTTCGATAAAATTCTTTCAAGTATTGAAAAAGGCGAAGGCTCAATCGGAAAGCTTTTAAAAGATGATGCTTTGTATAATAACCTTAAAGGAGCTTCAAAAGAAATGGAAGAGTTATTAAGAGATATTAAATTGCATCCTAAACGCTATTTCAGAATTTTATCTAAAAAAGAAATTCCTTATAAAGAAGAGTAAATAAACACTATCTAAATAATGGATTATATTCCCAACATACTCTTTGCTATTGCACTTGTTATTGGTATTGGCTTCTTTGTTAAAAATATAAGAAAGCTTATTCGTAATATCAAATTAGGGCAAGATGTTGATGTAAGCGATAATGCATCACAACGCTGGAAAAACATGACCATGATAGCACTTGGGCAGAGCAAAATGGTGCATCGACCTATTGCTGGTTTTCTTCACCTAATTGTATATATTGGTTTTATTGTTATAAACATAGAAGTTCTCGAGATTATTATTGATGGTTTATTAGGTACACATCGTATATTTTCAGGAATTGGGAGACTTTATGGTGTGCTTATAGGTACGTTTGAGATTTTAGCCATACTTGTTTTAATAGCAGTAATTGTATTTTGGACTCGTAGAAATATTATAAAGTTATCGCGTTTCTGGAAGAGTGAAATGAAAAGATGGCCAAAAAGCGATGCGAATTACATTTTGTATTTTGAAATGGTATTAATGTCATTGTTTCTTCTTATGAATGCTACGGATATTCATTTTCAGGACATGGCATCAGGAAATGTGATAAGTCAATTTATTGCACCTTGGTTTAATGGATTAAACGAAAATTCAATACACCTCATTGAAAGAGCGGCTTGGTGGAGTCATATATTAATTATTTTTATATTCTTAAATTATCTCTATTTCTCTAAACATCTGCATATTTTGTTAGCATTTCCAAACACCTATTATGGAAGTTTAAAACCTAAAGGTGAACTCAATAATTTAGAAGCTGTAACCAAAGAAGTCATGTTAATGATGAATCCCGATGCTGATCCATTTGCTGCTCCTACTGAAGTTGAAGATGAAGAAGAACCAGCAAAATTTGGAGCAAGCGATGTGCAAGACTTAAATTGGGTACAATTGCTCAATGCATATACCTGCACAGAATGTGGAAGATGTACAAGCGAATGTCCAGCAAGTCAAACCGGAAAAAAATTATCGCCTCGTAAAATTATGATGGACACTCGTGACAGGTTAGAGGAAGTAGGTAAAAACATCGATGCTAATAAAGGCGAATTTAAAGACGATGGTAAACAATTATTAGACGATTATATTACAAGAGAAGAACTTTGGGCTTGTACTTCCTGTAACGCATGTGTAGAGGCTTGTCCAATAAGTATCGATCCGTTGTCAATTATATTAGATTTACGTCGTTATTTGGTAATGGAACAGTCGGCTGCGCCTACAGAGTTAAATACTATGATGACAAATATTGAAAACAACGGAGCACCATGGCCATATAATCAAATGGATAGATTAAATTGGAAAAATGAATAGAACATGAAACATTTGAAAATTCCATATTATTTAGTAACATTAATTTTGTGCTGTTTTAGTTTTAATTATAGCATAGCACAAAAAAGGAGTTTTACAAAAGATTCGTTAAGAATAAAGGTATATACTGAAATTGAGTATTTAAATGGCAGGTCAAAAAATATTACAGTTAAAAAAGTATTTTGTAATTATTGTTCGGCCATTCAAATAAAAGCTTTAAAGGAAAAAGCAAAAGAACTTGCTTTTTATGACAGGTATAATCCAAAAAAGAAATTGCTAAATGGTATTCAAAAGTTTACGATGATTATAAGAGTATCAAAAAAGGATCTTAAGGAATTGGAAAAAGAAAACGATTCGCTTTAATAAACAGTAAACGATTGAATTAATAAAAAGAGTATACTATATTAACTGTCACATAAAACAAGATAAATATTAGGAATAATTATTTTGTCAGTACCTTGATTATAGTAAAAAATAAAAATAAATGTTCAACTTAAAAGATTCCTGCTTTCACAGGAAAGATTATGAAAAAAGAAGACGTAGAAAAATTATTGCATGATAAAGTAGAAGCTGGATTACATATAAGTCCTGTATTGCCAGAGGGAATCAAGAACTATCTAATAGATATAGATGGTACAATTGGCGAAGATATTCCTAACGAAGAACCAGAGCGTATGTTAACTGCAGAGGTGTATCCTGATGCTTTAGCAACTTGTAATAAATGGTATGGAAAGGGACATATGATATGTTTTTTTACTTCAAGAACAGAAGCACATCGTGAATACACAGAAATTTGGTTAAAGAATAATGGTTTTAAGTATCATAGTTTATTAATGGGAAAGCCCAGAGGAGGAAATTACCATTGGATAGACAATCATTTGGTTAAAGCAACACGTTTTAGAGGTAAATTCACAGATCTAGTGGTAAAAGCAGTAACAATAGAAGTGTTTGATGATGATAAACATCAATAACAATTAGTTTTTAATATGAGCGAAACATTAAAAGTGCCAACAATGGCAGAGTATATGGCTAAAGGAAAACAACCAGAAGTATTGTTTTGGGTTGGTTGTGCTGGAAGTTTCGATGATAGAGCAAAAAAAATTACAAAAGCGTTTGTTAAGCTACTTAACAAGGCAAATATAGATTTTGCAGTTTTGGGCACTGAAGAAAGTTGTACTGGAGATCCAGCAAAAAGAGCAGGTAATGAGTTTTTGTTTCAAATGCAAGCAGTAACGAATATAGAAGTTTTAAATGCTTACGAAGTTAAAAAGATTGTGACCACTTGTCCTCATTGTTTCAATACTTTAAAAAACGAATATCCTTCTTTAGGTGGGAATTATCAAGTAATGCATCATACACAATTTTTAGAGAGTTTATTAAAAGATGGACGACTAACTATTGAAGGCGGAAAGTTTAAAGGAAAACGTATTACATTTCATGATCCCTGTTATTTAGGTAGAGCAAATAATATATATGAAGCTCCTCGTGAATTGATTCAGAAATTAGATGCTGAATTGGTAGAAATGAAGAATTGTAAGCGTAATGGACTATGTTGTGGAGCTGGAGGAGCGCAAATGTTTAAAGAACCAGAGAAAGGAGATAAAGACATAAATGTAGAGCGAACAGAACAAGCTTTAGAAGCCAATCCTAAAATTATTGCTACAGGTTGCCCATTCTGTAATACAATGTTGACAGATGGTATAAAAGCTAAAGAAAAAGAAGATAGTGTAAAAGTTATGGACATTGCAGAATTAATTGCCAATGCACAGGATTTATAATTTTTGAAATCGAGAGATTTATGCTCAATTTATTTCAGCAAAGTAGGAAAATTTTTAAAAATTATTAATTGTAAAATCGAAAAATGCTAGTAAATTTCAACATATTGCCAGATACTTCAAAAGTTTGGATATACCAATCCAGCCGTACGCTTACAGAAAGCGAATTGGAAGAAATAACTTTAAAATTAAACGCATTTATAGAGAACTGGACAGCACATGGTAGCGATTTGCAATCTGGTTATGAAATTAAATATAAACGTTTCATCATCCTTGGGTTAAACCAAAACTTAAATGCTGCATCTGGTTGCTCTATTGATGCATCTGTGCATTTTATTCAGCAGTTAGAGAAAACATATAATATCGATTTGTTAGATAAAATGAATGTATCCTACAAGCAAGGAGAATTTATTGCATACAAAACACTTGCAGATTTTAGGAAAATGGCAAAGCAAAAAGCAGTATCTAAAAACACCATCGTATTTAATAATTTAGTAACCAACATTGCCGAATATAAAGAAAACTGGGAAGTTCCTGCAAAAGACAGTTGGCATAACCGTTTTTTAAATTAGATGATTTTTTCATTCTTGAGTCTGCGTGTAGCCGAAATAGAATAGTTTAGGAGGCTGAAAGCGGGGGAGAAAGGCAGGATCTCATGTTATAATCCTTTTATATTTAAGTGGTTAATTTCTTATTGATAAAACTATCTTAAAATTTATTATTCTTCATGGTAAAAATGTTATTTTGGCAGTATTTTACGTTATATAATTTACGGTAAGCTATTCAAATTAATCTAAATTTATGAGAATTATATTTTTACTTGTTTTTATTTTAAGTTTCACTAATATAGCTATTGGGCAAGACACCAAATCTCCATTACTTACACAAGATTATGAGGTACAACAAAAATGGGTAGATAGTGTTTATAAATCTATGAATTTAAAGGAAAGAGTTGGCCAATTATTTATGGTTATGGTATTTTCAAACCAAGATAAAAAAGCACATCAAAGCATAGTAAACCAAATTAGAGAAAATAAAATTGGAGGAATAATATATTCAAAAGGAGGTCCAATACGTCAAGCACGATTAAATAACGAATATCAAGCAATCTCTAAAATACCATTACTTGTTGGTATGGATGCAGAATGGGGACTTGGTATGCGTTTAGATTCTACCTATTCTTTTCCTTGGAATATGACATTGGGAGCAATAAAAAATAATGTTTTAATTGAAAAAGTTGGTTATCAAATAGGCGAACATTGCAGACGATTAGGCGTTCATTTTAATTTTGCTCCAGTTGTAGATGTAAATACTAATCCTAAAAACCCAATTATTGGAAATCGTTCATTTGGCGAAGTTCGTGATAATGTTACAGAAAAAGCATTGGCTTTTATGAAAGGGATGCAAAGCGTTGGAGTATTAGCTAATGCAAAACATTTTCCTGGTCATGGAGATACCGAAACAGACTCTCATAAAACCTTACCAACGATAAGCTTTAACGAAAAACGAATAGACTCGGTAGAATTATATCCTTATAAAGCATTGATAAAAGAAGGCTTATCGAGTGTTATGGTAGCACATCTAAATGTTCCTAGTTTAGAAACACGTGCAAATTTTCCTTCATCACTTTCAAAAAGCATAGTAACCAATATTTTAAAAGAAAGATTGAATTTTAAAGGTCTTATTTTTACTGATGCACTTAATATGAAAGGTGTTTCAAATTTCAGCGAAACAGGAGAGATTGATCTAGCAGCTTTTAAAGCAGGAAACGATATACTTTTAATTTCTGAAGATATTTCAATAGGCATTTCTAAAATCATTGCAGCCTATAATGAAGGTGAAATTTCTGAAGAACGTTTAGCACATTCTGTAAAAAAAATATTAATGGCGAAATACAAAGTTGGTTTACATAATTACAAGCCTGTTGGAACTTATAATTTGGTTGAAGATTTAAATCGGATTAAAGATGAAGTACTCTATGAAGAATTAATAGAGAGTGCCATAACTGTTGTTAAAAACAAAGGTGATGTTTTACCTTTATTAAGATTAGAAACTAAAAAAATAGCTTATGTGCAACTGGGAGATGATGATGGTTC
>CAYRVY010000051.1:0-9386 GCA_964427695.1 uncultured Flavobacteriaceae bacterium | reverse complement strand
GGTACTTCAAAAATATATGTTTTATCGTTAGCTTGGTCAAATTGTTTTAAAGCTAAAGCTAACTTAGTATCTGTGTCGCTTGTTGCTTTAGGATTTTTAAAGTGATGTGCTATAAGAGGTAACAATTCAGCAGGAAAAACTTCTGGATTTATAAATGGCAATATTAAATGCTGAAAGCTTCTTTTCCACTCTATTCCGTGTGGTTTTATAAATCTGCCATATTGTTTATAGGCTTCAAAATGTGCGATCTCATGAATTAATGTAATTAAAAACCGATATGAATTTAAATTAGAATTTATTGTTATTTGATGGGTTCCGTTTGGCAATCTCTTATAATCACCATGTCTTGTTTTACGTTCCTTTTTAATTTTAACGGTTAAATTATCATGCTTCAAAAGCTGTAAGACCTCTTGCAAAGCCTGTTGAGGAATGTATTGTTGAAGTGCGTTTAGCATTAGGACAAAAATAGGAGTTAAAATTACTAAATGCAAAATCCCTTTCTAGTTCTATAAAGGATATTAGTTGAGATAATAGTTATGACAAATATCATATTATTTTATCTTTAATTATTTCATCTTTGAAAACTTAATAAGTATATCAAAAAATAAAATTTATGTCAATCAAACGTACCTGGGCCGAACCTTATAAAATAAAGATGGTTGAACCTGTCTTTATGACTACTGAAGCACACAGAAAAAAAGCTATTGAAGAAGCTGGATATAATACCTTTCTACTTAAGTCGGCAGATGTTTATATAGATTTGCTTACAGATAGTGGTACTTCAGCAATGAGCGATCGCCAATGGGCAGGTCTTATGATGGGAGATGAAGCATATGCTGGTAGTAGAAACTATTATAATCTGGTAGAAACTATTCAGAAATATTATAGTTATAAGCATGTTGTTCCTACTCATCAAGGCAGAGGTGCCGAACATATTTTATCACAAATTTTAATTAATGAAGGAGATTATTTGCCAGGAAACATGTACTTTACAACTACAAAACTTCATCAAGAACTTGCAGGTGGTAAATTTGTAGATATTATTGTGGATGAGGCACACGACCCAGATAATTTATACAAATTTAAGGGAGACGTAAACCTTGAAAAATTAGAAGCTCTTATCAATAAAGTTGGAGCTAATAAAATTCCTTATGTATCTATAGCAACTACTGTTAATATGGCTGGAGGTCAACCTATATCTCTAAAAAACCTGAAAGCTCTCCGAAAACTTACCAACAAACATGGTATTAAAATTATTCATGATATGACTCGTGTTGCAGAAAATGCATTTATGATTCAGCAAAATGAAGAAGGTTATGAAAATAAATCAACAGCAGAAATAGTTTATGAAATATGTTCTTTAACAGATGGAGCTACTATGAGCGCTAAAAAGGATGCAATGGTAAACATTGGTGGATTTCTTGCCATTAATGATCCGGAAATTTATGTTAAAGCTCAAAACATGGTTGTAGTTTACGAAGGACTACATACTTATGGTGGAATGGCAGGAAGAGATATGGAAGCCCTTGCTATTGGTATTAAAGAATCTGTGCAAGATGAACATATTAGAGCAAGAGTCGGACAAGTATTTTATCTTGGAGCTAAACTTCTTAAATTAGGAATCCCAATTGTAAAACCCGTAGGAACTCATGGTATTTTTATTGATGCTAAAAAATTCTTATCCCATATTCAGCAGTCAAATTTTCCGGCACAAACACTTGCTGCAGAAATATATGTTGATTCAGGTGTAAGAGCAATGGAAAGAGGTGTAGTTTCAGCAGGTAGAAATAAAGAAACTGGAGAACATAATTATCCTAAATTAGAGCTTGTTAGATTAACCATTCCCAGAAGAGTTTATACCCAAGCTCATATGGATGTTATTGCAGAATCTGTACAAAGAGTTTATGAAAGAAGAGATTCAATTAAAGGAATGAAATTGATTTATGAACCTGAATATTTGAGATTTTTCCAAGCTAAATTTGAAAAATTGTAATTAAACGATAATACTCTTAAAAACAAACTTTTTTCTAAACTCTATATTTAATAAAAACAACAACTATGCAACACAAAACAATTATAGAGCCTTTCAGGATAAAAATGGTTGAACCAATATACATGTCAACCAAAAAAGAAAGGCTTAATTACTTAAAAGAAGCCAAGTATAATTTGTTTTTACTTGAATCAAGAAAAGTAATTATTGATTTGTTAACAGATAGTGGCACAACTGCTATGAGTGCCGAACAATGGGCAGGTATCATGAGAGGAGACGAATCTTATGCTGGATCAAAAAGTTGGGAAAGAATGCGAGATGCAGTTAGTGAACTTACAGGATATCCTCATATCATTCCAACTCACCAAGGTAGAGCAGGCGAAAGTATCCTATATTCTTATTTAGGAGGGAAAGGAAAGGTTTTTATAAGTAATACTCATTTCGACACTACAAGAGCAAATATTGAATATGCTGACTCAACAGCAATTGATTGTATTACTGAAGAAGGAATGCAACCATCACTAAATCATCCTTTTAAAGGCAACATTGATATTAAAAAATTCGAAGACACTATTATCCAGTATGGAGCAGAAAACGTAAGTGCTGTAATACTTACGGTTACTAACAATAGTGGAGGCGGACAACCTGTTAGTATGCAAAATGCTAAAGATGTAAGAGCAATTTGCGACAAATACAATGTTTTATATATTTTGGATTGTTGCCGAATTGCCGAAAATGCTTATTTTATTGCTCAAAGAGAAGAAGCATATAAAAATGTGAGTTATAAAGCTATTGCACAAGAAATGTTTGCATTAGCAGATGGTGCTGTAATGAGTGCCAAAAAAGATGCTTTAGTAAATATGGGCGGATTTATAGCTTTAAAAAGCAAAGAGATTGCAGATGCTTGCACAACTACTTTAATTATAAAAGAAGGCTTTGTAACATATGGAGGTTTATCTGGTAGAGATATGGAAGCAATTGCAATAGGACTTGAAGAAGGATTTGATAAAGATTATTTACACTACCGAATTACCAGCACTACCTATTTAGGAAACAAATTATTAGAAATGGGAGTTCCTATTATAAGACCAGTTGGTGGACATGCGGTATATATTAATGCCAAAGCATTGTATAATCACATTCCAGCACACGAATATCCTGGACAAGCTCTTGTTTGCGATTTATATCTAAAAGGAGGTATTAGAAGTTGCGAAATAGGATCTGTAATGTTTGGTAAATATGATGATAATGACAAACTAATTCCTGCTCCAATGGAATTGGTTCGTCTTGCAATTCCTAGAAGAGTATATACGCAAAGCCATATTGATTATGTAATAGAAACCTTTGAAGAAATACTAAAAGAAAAACAAAATTCTAAAGGAATTAAGATTACATACGAGCCAAAAGTTTTACGTCACTTTACAGCAAATTTTGAAAGAGTTAAATAATCCTTTTAAGAAAATTATAGTCAAATTTAAGGTGTAGAACTTGAAACTTGTAACAGTTTCCCATTATAATGTTTATTCCCATTTAAGGAAAACTCAAAAATATTTAGAATTTATAGTTATTTGATGGGTTCCATTTGGCAAACGCTTATAATCACCATGTCTTGTTTTACGTTCCTTTTTAATTTTAACGGTTAAATTATCATGCTTTAAAAGCTGTAGGACTTCTTGCAAAGCCTGTTAAGGAATATATTGTTGAAGTGCATTTTGCATGAAGACAAAAATAATAGTTTAAATTTTAATAAAAAAAATGACTGTCATTCATTATATAGCAATCTAATTCATTAACAAAATAATGTTTTACCACTTAGCGTTTCCTAGTGTCAAAAACAAAAAAACTCGAAATTTCGAGTTTTTTTAAGATTATAATTACTTGATTTATTATAATTTCTTCATCACAACATTAATTGAAGATTCAATTTTTTGTCCTGAAACAGTCATGTCCATTAGTATTGTAGATTTTAAGGGTAATCCATTTGCTCTATCAATTTCCATATTACCACTAATAGTTCCTTCAGCTGGAGAAGATATATTACCTGACAAATCTAACAAAACAACATCTTTAGTTATAGAATTTACAGTGTAAATAAAATTCATTTTCATGCCTTGGCTATCTTTTTCAATACTCCAAACATCTCCAACTTTAACTTCGTTTTTTGGATAAACAACACCACTCGTTTGATTTGTAAATTGCTCTGCATTTGGAATATTAGGTTCTATTCTTGTTTCTAATACTTCGCCCAAATTATTTGTTTTAGCAAAAATTACCATTTCCAACATAGGAGCAAATTGCATCTTCATTTGTTTTCCCATTTCATCCAATTCATCATCGCTTTTATTGGAATCGTAATACATATTCATTCCATCTTGACTACTTATCATATCAATGCTAACATTTTTAATCTTCATTTCTGTATTATAAACATCATCTTTAACATCTATAACATCCATAGACATCTCCATTTTCATTATCATGTCCATAACTGCCATATTTTGGTTCATCTTCATAGACATAATATATTTATCTCCTTTACTATAGATTAGTCTTAAAAGCGTTGTTTCTTGAGCCATACTTGCCAAAGACAGAGTAAGTAATAGTAGTGTGAAAAATTTCTTCATTTTATTTATTTTATTGTTATTTAATAGTTGTTAAATATAATATCATTTTTTGACTTTTGGCAAAGCTTGTTGAGGTATGTAATGTTTGAGTTGGTTTTGCATTTAAGCAAAAATAATAGTTTATAGCAATCAAAAGTAAAAAATCAGTTAATTTAGTTTTATTTTATAGTTGAAGTGAATTCAATTGAAACGATATGAGTTATGAATAAAGTAAAATGGGTTCTTCCAATAATAGTCATATCTCAGTTTTTTTGTACCTCTTTATGGTTTGCAGGTAATGGTGTTATGAATGATTTGGTAAACGAATTTCAACTCAATGCAAATGTATTAGGCTATTTAACTTCAGCTGTTCAATTAGGATTTATTGCTGGTACACTAATTTTTGCGATTTTAACCATTGCAGATCGTTATTCGCCATCAAAAGTATTCTTTATTTGTGCAGTAATTGGCAGTCTTTTTAATCTTGGAGTCATTCTTGAAAATAATACAGTTTTTAGCTTATTATCATTTAGATTTTTAACTGGTTTATTTCTAGCAGGAATCTATCCAGTAGGAATGAAAATTGCTGCTGATTATTATCAAAAAGGTTTAGGAAAATCTTTAGGCTTTCTTGTAGGAGCACTTGTTATAGGAACTGCTTTTCCGCATTTATTAAAAGGTCTCACTATAGGATTTCCTTGGCATTTAGTAATAATTTTTACATCTTCAATAGCTTGTTTAGGAGGTCTTTTAATGTTGTTGTTTGTGCCAAATGGACCATACAGGAAATCTAGCCAGAAATTTGATTTTAGTGCATGGATAAACGTTTTTAAAATCAAGAAATTTCGTTCAGCTGCATTCGGTTATTTTGGGCATATGTGGGAACTCTATGCATTTTGGGCTTTTGTTCCTGTAATTTTAAGTAATTATTCAGAAACACACCCAAATGTAGCATTTAATATTCCTGTTCTGTCTTTTATCATTATTGGAGTTGGAGGAATTGCCTGTGTTATTGGAGGTTATCTATCTCAATTATTTGGAGCTAAAAAAGTAGCGACAACTGCACTATTTTTATCTTGTATTTGTTGTTTAATTTCACCTTTTATATTAGGCATAGATTCAAGTTCTATACTTATAATTTTTCTAATGTTTTGGGGAATGGTTGTGATTGCAGATTCTCCTTTATTTTCTACGTTAGTTGCCCAAAATGCCTTAGCAGAATCAAAAGGTACAGCCTTGACTATTGTAAATTGTATTGGATTTTCAATTACTATCTTAAGTATTCAGCTGATTAATATCCTTAATGTTTCTTGGAATCCAAAATATGTTTATATCATTCTTGCTTTTGGTCCTATTTTAGGATTAATTGCTTTATATAAAAAAAAGAATTAAAGTTATGATGATTACTAAACCAACTTTATTACTCGATGAATATAAATGCAAAAAGAACATTCAAAGTATGTTCTCAAGAGCAAAACTGTATAATATTGAGTTTAGACCTCATTTTAAAACACATCAATCCCTAGAAATTGGACAATGGTTTAAGGGAATTGGTGTGAATAAAATAACCGTATCATCGCTTGAAATGGCTAGCTATTTTGCTGCAGAATGGAATGACATAACTGTCGCTTTTCCTGTTAATATATTAGAGATTGATACCATTAATTGTCTTACTGAAAAAATTCAACTCAACCTTTTAATTGAATCAAAAGATACAGCACTGTTTTTAGATAAGCACTTAAAGCAAAAAACTAATTTTTTAATTAAAATAAATATTGGAAATAATCGTACGGGAATCATGCCATCCGAAATTAATGTTATTAAGACTATTTTGAAAGTATCTGATAATAGTGATACGTTGAAATTTATAGGGTTTTTAGGACATGCAGGTCAAACATATTATTGCAGAAGCAGAACAGAAGTATTAGAAACACATCAAAAGAGCAAGAGTATTCTTGTTCGCCTAAAAGACATTTTTAACACTCAATATCCTGATTTAATACTTTCTTATGGAGATACTCCAAGTTGCAGTTTGGCTAATGATTTCTCTGGAATTGATGAAATACGTCCTGGTAATTTTGTGTTTTACGATTTGATGCAACTTCAAATTGGAGCTTGTGAAATTGATCAAATTGCTGTTGCCATGGCTTGTCCTATTGTTGCCATTCATAAAAACAGAAATGAGATTGTGGTATATGGAGGTGGTATTCATTTTTCTAAAGATAGAATGACAGATGAAAATAATAGCGTTATTTATGGCAAAGTGGTAACGCAAGAAGAAAATAGATGGAGAAATTTAGTTCTAAATACCTGTGTTAAAAGTTTATCGCAAGAACATGGAGTTATTAAAGTTCCAGAAAATGAAATTGATAATTATTCGATTGGAGATACTTTAATTGTTTTACCAGTACACTCTTGTATGACTGCCAATTTGATGAAAAGTTATTTGACGACTGAAAATAAGAAAATTACAATGTTTAATCCATTAATTTAAGGTGTCGTTTTAGAAACCTGTAACATTTTACCGTTGTAATGTTCGTTTCCGTGTAAAGCAAACTTGAAAATATATTGTGCCATTTCTAAAGCTGTGGTTGGCGCTTTAAAATCTGGAAACGCTTTTGCCAACATTTCGGTTTGTACTGCACCAAGTGCTAATACGTTAAAAGATGGTCCAGTGTCTTTATACTCTTCGGCTAATAATTCAGTTAAAGTAATTACCGCGCCTTTACTAGAACTGTAAGCTGCTAATCCAGGGAATTTTAAACTTCCTTGTACGCCTCCCATCGAACTAATAGTTACAACGTGGCTGCCTTTTTTCATAAAAGGAATAACAATTCGTGTCATTTCTGCAACACCAAAAACATTGGTTTTATACAGGTGTTGAAAATCTTCAATTGTGGTTTCTGCAAAAGGTTTGTTTAATAAAGTACCTGCGTTATTAATTAAAATATCTACTTGCTTCCATTCAGAAGAAATAAATGCTTCAACTTTTTTATAATCTTCTTCTATGGATACATCGAATGGAAAAGAGCTTACATCATTTAAATTTAGATTAGAAATAGGTTCAGAATTTCTTGACAATGCCAATACTTTATGCCCATTATTGGCAAATAATTTTACCAGTTCAAAACCAATGCCTTGACTTGTTCCTGTTATAATAACATTTTTACTCATTCATTTTAATTTCCTTGGTGGAAGTATTGCTCATGGTTTCAATAGCAGGAATTATTTTATTAATTAAGTTCGCCATATGTTCGTAATCCATTTTTTCGGCTTCGTCATCTACATGATGATAATACTCATAATTTGTAAAATCGAATGTAGAAATGGTTTGACAAGGTAAGTTGAACTCCTTATAAAACGGAAGATTATCAGAACGTTTAAACAAGTTAAACTCTATTGCTTTTGGCAATAATCCCAATAGATTTGAATTGGTGTATTCGTTCATTTTTTCTGCCATATTAGACAAATCGTAACCTGTTAAATAAGCTTTATAATCTTTATCTTTCATTGGTACACCTATCATTTCAAAATTCACCATTGTATAAAGATTTATATTTTCAGCTTTAAGTCGTTTTGCTAAGTGCTCAGAGCCTAATAAGCCCATTTCTTCAGCCGAAAATAAAGCAAACATAATACTGCGTTTATTGTTCTTTTTTACAGCAAAATAATTAGCCATTGCCACTACTGCACTAGTTCCTACAGCATTATCATTTGCACCATTAGCGATGGAATCGTTATCAACCGTTTTGGCTCGCATACCAATATGATCGTAATGTGCGCCTAGAATAATAACTTCTTTTTTAAGTTTTGAATCGCTTCCTTCTATAAATCCAATGACATTAAAAGCATCAAGATTTTTTACTTTAAAAGAATCTCGATACGTTTCAAAATATGGCTTGATTCCTATCTCCTTAAATTTGTTTTCAATATATGTTGCTGCTTTATCAATACCTATAGTTCCTGTATATCTTCCTTCTAATTCATCGGAAGCTAAATAATAGACTATTTCTTGAACTTGAGCACTTGTAATTGTAATTGTTCTTGAAGTGTTTTTTGAAGTATTACAGCTTATAATTAAGAATAAAATTAGAATTGATATACTATATTTCATACATGAATTTTTTAAAAGCTAAAGATAAAAAAATACTGGTGTTAAGGAAGAATAATCAACTAATCTTTAAAAAATAGCATCACAAAACGATTGAATTATAATTCCCATAATCTACATATCATATAATTCCTTAAAATTCATTAACTTGTAAGGAAATAGTCAAGTATGCCAATTTATATGGATTGCCACGATGTTTCTGATTCGGTTTCAGCGGAAACTTTGGCACAAATACATCAGGAAGATTTAAAAATTGAACACGAGTTCGGTTGTAAAGGATTTACCTATTGGTTTGATGATGAGAGAAAAACGGCTTTTTGTTTAATTGAAGCTCCAAACAAAAAGGCCATTAAAGAAATGCACCTTAAAGCACATGGTGACATTCCTAATACCATAATTGAAGTTGAACCTAAAATTGTTCAATCTTTTTTAGGAAGAATCTCTGATCCGAAAAAAGCTCAAGATATTAAGTTGAATATTATAAACGATACTGCTTTTAGAGTATTAATGGTTATTGAAACCAGTAATTATTTAAACAGAGTAGTAGCTAATCAATTCAGCATATTTACTCAAAAATTTCACAATAGTGTTTCCAAAACATTAAAGCAATTTGAAGGCAGAGTGGTAAAACAAGATAATAATTACTATTTAGTTTCTTTTAAGTCTGTAACAAATGCTATTG
>CAYRVY010000050.1:0-9612 GCA_964427695.1 uncultured Flavobacteriaceae bacterium | reverse complement strand
AAACCATTATTTGGCCACGACGTAAATTAGTGTTTATTGGCTTAATTTTAATTGTTTTAAGTAGATTATCCAGTTTGGTATTACCTTGGAAAAGTAAAGAATTATTAGACGAGGTAATTCCTAATAATGATTACGACCAACTAAAGAGCCTGTTATTAATTGTTGGTATAGCTATATTAATACAAGCAGTAACCTCATTTTTACTCACACGTATTTTAAGTGTAGAGGCACAATTTTTAATTTCAGAATTGCGAGCTCAAGTACAGAAAAAAGTTCTGTCTTTACCAATTAGTTTTTTTGACAACACAAAATCTGGTGCTTTAGTGTCTCGAATTATGACTGATGTTGAAGGTGTTCGAAACCTTATTGGTACAGGATTAGTGCAAATGGTTGGAGGTACAATTACAGCAGTTATCGCTTTAGCATTACTAATTAATATAAGCCCTTCAATGACTTTATTTGTATTAGTGCCAGTAGCAATTTTTGGTTTTATTGCACTAAAAGCCTTTGGATATATTAGACCAATTTTTAGAAAACGTGGTGAAATTAATGCCGAAGTTACTGGTCGCCTTACAGAAACCCTTGCAGGTGTTAGGGTTATTAAGGCGTTTAATGCTGAAGCACAAGAAAATAAAGTCTTTGAAAAAGGTGTCGATAAATTATTTCAAAACGTAAAAAAAAGCTTAACTGCAACAGCATTAATGACAAGTTCTTCTACATTTTTATTAGGAATTGCTTCCGTAGGAATTATGGGAATTGGTGGTTATAAGATAATGATAGAAGAACTCACGTTTGGGGATTTCTTATCGTTTACATTACTGCTTGGTTTTATGATTGCTCCAATTGTACAAATGGGTAATATTGGAAGCCAACTTACCGAAGCTTTAGCAGGATTAGATAGAACTGAAGAATTAATGAATATAACCGCTGAAGAAGAAGATGAACAGCGAACGATTCAATTAGACACATTAAAAGGAGACATCGTTTTTGAAGATGTATCTTTTTCTTATGAAGAAGGCACAGAAGTGCTTCACAACATAAATTTTAAAGCACCTTCAGGCACTGTTATAGCATTGGTAGGAAGTTCTGGCTCTGGTAAATCGACAATTGCAGGATTATCGGCAACATTCCTTAATCCTAAATCGGGCAAAATCACTATAGACGGTCAAGATTTATCTAAAGTAAATTTAAGTAGTTTTAGACAGCATTTAGGCGTGGTTTTGCAAGATGAATTTCTGTTTGAAGGCACTATTAAAGAAAATATTATGTTTCCAAGACCAAATGCAACAGACGAGCAATTACTAAAAGCTGTAGAAGCTGCTTATGTAAATGAGTTCACAGACCGTTTTGATGATGGACTTGATACCTTAATTGGAGAAAGAGGCGTAAAACTTTCAGGAGGTCAACGCCAACGTATTGCAATTGCAAGAGCAATTCTCGCAGATCCAAAAATAATTATTTTAGATGAGGCTACTTCTAATCTTGACACAGAAAGTGAAGGTCTTATACAAAAGAGTCTTGCCGAATTAGTTAGAGATCGAACCACAATAGTTATCGCACACAGATTAAGTACCATTAAAAAAGCAGACCAAATTTTAGTGATTGAAAACGGACGTATTGCAGAACGCGGAACACACAATGAGCTTATTGAAGCTCAAGGTAGATATTTTGATTTATATACTTATCAAGCTAAAATTTAGTATTAAAACGCAATAAAGATTGAAAGTTAATTATTAGTTAATAATGCAATAATAATTACGTAAGTTTGCAGAATTGAAAATTAATAGCTAATATAGAGCCTAATAACTCTATTGATAGAATGCAGAAGCAAGTATAATATGGGAAGACCAGCAACAAAACCTAAAGAATTAAAAGATGGATTTTATATAGAAATCCGTAATAAAGGTGCTCGAAGCGGAGTAAAAATCCGAAGAGACAATAAACAGCAAATGCTATTTGCCATTAAAGAATACGAAAAAAACAAAGAAGTAATTGTTTTGGGTGAATTCAAAAATGGGAAAAGCATAGAAAAGAAGAAAAAGAAGTAATAGGACTAATCTAGGTTTCTTTTAGAGTCCGAAAACCCAAAAAACAAATTTAATATTTGTAATTCCAAATTTATATTAGGAGCAAATGAGTATGCGATAAAACCATTTGGTTTTATAATATTAGCATCTACTCATTTATTTAAATGTTAATAGCAGCTAAAAAATAAATTGATATATTTATACTATACACAGAAAGAGAACTATGGTTGAATTAATTATAAAAAAGAGAAACGGATTCGAATTAAGTAAAGAGGAACTTGCATCTATTATCGATGGGTTTATTTCTGGCGAAATTCCTGATTACCAAATTTCTGCTTTTTTAATGGCTGTATTTTTTGAAGGCATGAATAGCACTGAAACTGCTATTTTTACAGATATAATGATGCGTTCAGGGGAACTCATTGATCTTTCAGAAATTGATGGTGTAAAAGTAGATAAGCATAGTACTGGAGGTGTTGGTGATAAAACTACATTAATATTAGCACCATTGGTTGCTGCTGCAGGTGTTCCTGTGGCTAAAATGTCTGGTCGAGGACTCGGACATACAGGAGGAACTTTAGATAAGATGGAATCTATTAAAGGCTTATCTGTCGATATGACGAGGGAAGAATTTATCGATTGTGTAAATCGAATTAAAATTGCTGTTTGTGGTCAGAATGCTAATCTGGTTCCTGCCGACAAAAAATTGTATGCTTTAAGAGATGTTACTGGAACGGTTGAAAACACCTCATTAATTGCATCAAGTATTATGAGCAAAAAGTTGGCTTGTGGAGCAGATGCTATTGTAATTGACATAAAAGTTGGACATGGAGCTTTTATGAAAACAGTTGAAGATGCTGAAGCCTTAGCAAAAATAATGATCGATATTGGCTCCGAAATGAACAGGAAAGTTATTGCTGTTATTACATCTATGAGCGAGCCACTTGGGTTTACAATTGGTAATGCTTTAGAAGTAAAAGAAGCTATAGATACCTTAAAAGGAAATGGTCCAGAAGATTTAACCGAATTGTGTTTAGAACTAGGAAGTCATATGTTAGTGCTTGGTGAAGTTGCAAAAACGCAAAGCGAAGCAGTTAAAATATTAAAAAAGCTAATCGATTCAGGTGCTGCTTTCGATAAATTCAAAGAACTGGTAAAAGCACAAGGAGGAGATACAAGTGTAATAGACCAACCCGATTTATTACCAGACACGCAATTTTCAGAAACATATAAAAGTAAAAAAGAAGGTTATATCTCTGAATTAAATGCATTGGATATTGGTTTAGCATCGGTTAAATTAGGTGCTGGAAGAGAAACTAAAGCAAGTATTATTGACCATGGAGCTGGCATTGTTTTAAAGAAGAAGATAGGCGATTATGTCAAAAAAGATGAAGCCTTAGCCATATTATATTCTAATAATTCTGCTAACTTTACAAAAGCTATAGAATTTATGGATAGGGCTTATAAAATTTCTGAAGCGAAACCTTCAAATAAGCCATTAATCCTAAAAACGATAACAATATAATATTGTATGACAGATACAAAAAAGAAAACAAAAAGTTATATATCTAAAAACCATTCAGTCATTCTTCATGATAGAAATGAAGGCATCCCTTTTGATGCTGACCTTTTTAAAGATATAAATATAAATAGAAGTGCAGTCGAACGAAGAGCAGCAACATTAAGTGGCCGCAGATCTGTAAAAAAACAATGGCAAGCTGCGTGGTTGTTAAAAGCATTAAGCTGTATAGATTTAACTACACTTTCTGGAGACGACACACAAAGTAATGTTTTAAGGCTTTGTGCTAAAGCAAAATCACCTGTAAGATTAGATGTATTAAAAGCTATGGAAATGCAGGATGAAAACATTCAGGTTGCAGCAGTTTGTGTGTATCATAATCTTATTAGTGACGCTGTTATAGGACTAAAAGGAAGCTCTATACCAATTGCTGCTGTTTCAACTGGATTTCCGGCAGGAAATATTCCATTTAAAGAAAAAATTAAACAAATTGAATTATCAGTTGCTGCAGGAGCTAAAGAAATTGATATCGTTGTAAGTAGAGATTTAATACTCCAATCAAAATGGAAAGCACTTTATAAGGAAGTAGCTGCATATCGCAAAGCATGTGGAGATGCTCATATGAAAACCATTTTGGCAACTGGAGAAATTCCAACTTTAACCAAAGTTGCAAAAGCAAGTTGGGTGAGTATGATGGCTGGCTCCGATTTTATTAAAACAAGTACAGGAAAAGAACCTGTAAATGCTACAATTCCTGTCAGTCTTGTAATGATTAGAACCATTAGAGAATATTACGAATTAACAGGATATAAAGTAGGATTTAAACCAGCTGGAGGCATTAGCAAAGCGAAACAAGCCGTTAACTGGTTAGTATTAATAAAAGAAGAATTGGGTAATGACTGGCTCACTCCAGATCTATTTCGATTTGGAGCAAGTAGTTTGTTAGGCGATATAGAACGACAACTTGAACATTATGTTACAGGACGTTATTCAGCATCATTTAGGCATCCAATGGCGTAATTTAGTTATGAGTTAAAAGTTATAAATTATCGTAGTTTTTAAATGTTGAGAATAAAGTATTCAGTTTGCAGTCGCAGCATTCAGTAATTTAGTTATGAGTTTTGAGTTTTGAGTTATAAGTTAAGAGTTATTAAAGAGGAGTAATTCCTGCGAGGTTTTAACTTGTCTGCCGAAGCTTTGCCTACTTCGCCGAAGTAGTTTAGCTACGAAGGCTGAAAGCGAAGGAAGAAAAACCTTGTAGGTATAAAAATAAAGTATTTAGTTAGCAGTCGCAGTATTCAGTAAAAAAGTATTTATGTCCCGATAGCTATCGGGATCGTGGCTAAATAATGAAAAGCATAGTATTAAACCGATGAGTAAAGTAAAAGAAATATACGAATCAATGGAATATGGTCCAGCTCCTGAAGATGCTGGAGAGGCTATTCAGTTTCTAAAAAAATATAATAATAAGTTTAAACTATTTATTAATGGGAAATGGGTTGCTCCATCTTCGAAGGATTATTTTGATAGTATAAATCCTTCAACGAAAGAAAAATTAGCCAAAATTTCAGAGGCTAATGAAACTGATGTAAATAAAGCTGTTGAAGCTGCAAGGAAAGCACTTCCAGAATGGGTTAAAATAGGAGCACACCAACGCGCACGTTATTTATATGCTTTGGCAAGACAAATTCAGAAGCATTCTCGTCTGTTTGCTGTTTTAGAGTCGATGGATAATGGAAAGCCAATTCGTGAAACCAGAGATATTGATATCCCAATAGTGGTGAGACATTTTTATCATCATGCAGGTTGGGCACAATTAAAAGATACACAATTAAAAGACTATAAAGAACTTGGTGTAATCGGTCAGATTATTCCTTGGAATTTTCCTTTAATGATGTTAGCATGGAAAATTGCTCCAGCTATTGCTATGGGAAATACTATTGTATTAAAACCAGCCGAAGCTACTTCGTTAACTGCATTGCTTTTTGCCGAGATTTGTCAGCAAATAGGATTACCAAATGGAGTTGTAAACATTATTACAGGACACGGAAAAACAGGAGCAGCAATTGTAAATCATAAAGACCTAAACAAAATTGCGTTTACAGGCTCTACCGAAGTTGGTAAAATTATAAGAAGAGCAACTGCTGGAACAGGAAAAAAATTGTCCTTGGAACTTGGAGGAAAATCACCTTTTATTGTATTTGAAGATGCCGATTTAGATAGTGTAGTCGAAGGTATTGTTGATGCTATTTGGTTTAATCAAGGACAGGTATGTTGTGCTGGTTCAAGGTTATTGGTTCAGGAAAGTGTAGCCGATAAACTATACAAAAAGATAAGAGCCAGAATGAAGAATTTAAGAATTGGTAATGCTCTCGATAAGAGTATTGATATTGGAGCCATAGTAGATAAAGATCAATTAGAAACGATTCAAAAAATGGTACAACTTGGCGTTGATGAAGGCAGCACACTTAATCAACCAACTTGGTCTTGCCCTAAAGATGGCTATTACTATCCACCAACCATGTTTACCGATGTTTCGCCTTCGGCAACTATTGCTCAAGAAGAAATTTTTGGACCTGTTTTAGTAGCGATGAGTTTTAGAACGCATAAAGAAGCTGTAAAATTGGCAAATAACACACGATATGGATTGGCTTGTAGTATTTGGACCGAAAATATTAATCTGGCATTAGATATTGCACCACAAATAAAAGCAGGAGTCGCATGGATTAATTGTACAAATGTATTTGATGCTGCTGCTGGTTTTGGTGGCTATCGCGAGTCGGGATTTGGTAGAGAAGGAGGAAAGGAAGGCTTGATGGAATATTTAAAGCCAAGAATTAATGATTTATTTTCAGATGAGCCATTAGCAATTTCCACTAATAATTCTAATGCTTATGTTCCACAATTAAACCCTTCTTTGGGAATAGATAGAACGACAAAAATGTATATTGGTGGTAAACAAACCAGACCAGATGGTGGTTATAGTACAGTTATTAATAGTGCTTTAGGAGATTATATTGGAGAAGTTTCTAAAGGAAATCGAAAAGATATAAGAAACGCAGTTGAAGCTGCTCATGCGAATAATAAATGGTCGAATATGACTGGCCATTCCAAAGCACAAGTATTGTATTATTTGGCTGAAAACCTTATGATTAGAAAAGAAGAGTTTGCCAGTCGGATTGTGCAAATGACGAATCAAACTAAAGCTGATGCTTTACAAGAAGTAGATTTATCTATCGAAAGAATTTATACCTATGCTGCATTAGCTGATAAATACGATGGACATGTACATCATACCATTCATCGCAATGTAACTTTAGCAATGCCAGAAACTTTAGGTGTTATGGGAATTATTTGTCCGGACGAATTACCACTATTAGGTTTTATTTCAACCGTAATCCCAGCCATTACAATGGGGAATAATGTGATTGTTATACCTTCAGAAAAACTACCTTTTTCAGCAACCGATTTTTATCAAATTTTAGAGACCTCTGATGTTCCAGCAGGAACTGTAAATATTATTACTGGAAACAAAGATGAGTTAGCTCAAGTGTTAGCAAAGCATGATGATGTGGATGCCATTTGGTATTTCGGAAACAAAGCAGGTTGTAAAGACATGGAATTTTTATCTGCCGATAATATGAAACGCACTTGGGTTAATTACGGTAAGTATAGAAATTGGTTAGATAATGCACAAGGCGAAGGCGAAGAGTTTTTAAAGCATGCAAGTCAGATTAAAAATATTTGGATTCCTTATGGAGCTTAAATTTAAGTACTTAAAGTTTTAAGTTATAAGTGCCTAAAAGTGTAAGTTCCTATAGTTAAAAATGATTTAAACTCATATTTGGTTATGATGAAAATAACTTTGCAAACATTACGAATCCCTTGCGAACTTTGAGGTTAGATTAAACAAGATTTAGTAATTTGAATTTCAGTTTAGTTGAATAAAATATTTTAAATAGTAATGAAAAGTTTCAATTTTAATAAATAACTTAAGTGCACTTCAAGTACTTTTTACTTTAGGCACTTTATAAAAAATGATTAATAAGAAAACAATACAAACATGAGTAGTTTACATTTAGAAGCAAAAGTTGGAGATATAGCAGAAACTATCTTATTACCTGGAGATCCTTTAAGAGCAAAACATGTAGCAGAAACCTTTCTTGATGATGCAGTTTGTTATAATAAAGTTAGAGGAATGCTCGGTTTTACTGGTTATTACAAAGGAAATCGCGTATCTATACAGGGCACAGGAATGGGAATGGGAAGCACTTCCATTTATGTAAACGAATTAATAAACACTTACAAAGTAAAAAACTTAATTAGAGTTGGTACTTGTGGAGCTATTCAGGAAAATATAAAATTAGGTCAGGTACTATTAGCCATGAGTGCTTCAGGAGATTCTGATGCTAACAGATCGTATTTTGAAGGTTCACATTATGCGGCAACAGCAGATTTTGATTTATTAATGAAAGCCTATAAAGCTGCTAATGATTTGAATATAAAAACCTATCAAGGCTCTATTTTTAGTACCAATACCTTTTATGACGATTCACCTAACCGTTGGGAAAAATGGCAAAAACATGGTATTCTTGGTGTGGAAATGGAAACACAAATACTCTTTACCTTAGCAAAACGCTTTGGAGTTAAAGCACTTTCTGTGCTTACTGTAAGTGACAATATAATTACTGGAGAAGCAAGTAGTGCCAAGGATAGAGAACAATCGTATAACGATATGATGAAGATTGCTTTGGAGTTGGCTTAAGTTATTGACCTCACAGGTTTCAAAAACCTGTGAGGTCTTGTACAAAGGAAATGTATAGATACCTAAAATTGATAACTTACAAACTAGTTATTGTTAAAAAAACAGTTGTAATGAAAAACAAACCTCTTAAACAAAACGATTCTGTTTTTAGCGAAACAGAAAAAAGATTAAAGAAAGAATCGGAGTTAGTAAAATCTGATTCATTAGCTGTTTTAAAGGAATTCGAAAATATTGATTAAACAAATCTACCAACAAATTTAATTAGCATTGTGAAAGAAAACATTAAAATAATAATTGACTTGGGATGAAATTTATGACTGATATAATTAATTTTCAAACGAACATGCATAATTTTATGAAAAGAGAACAATCCTTTAACGATATGATGAAGATTGCTTTGGACTTGGAATAAGCTGTTAAATTAATGTTGTAGAAAATTCAAAAAACCTAATCGAGGTAAATACACCTCGATTTAATTTGGTTTTTAATAATATTTATTATCTTTGAGGTGAATTTACCGCAATATATGATAAGCGAAATATTAAGTAAAAGTTTTAAAGTTCATGAAGATTTATCTTTTGAAAAATTATTAAAAGATAAACTTAAGTCCACGGGCTTAAGCAAAACCCATTTTGAGAGACTTTCAGGACTTCAAAGAAAAAGTTTAGACGGAATTTTAAAAAAATCTTCCAAGCAAACTGATATTGTGAATCTGCTAAAACTGGGAGAGTTTTTAGAATTGAGTCTTGAAGAGCTTTTGATACTTCATTTCAAAGATAGACCAAGTGATGAAATTAAAGAATTACAAAACTCGATTGATATTACTTATATTAACAAGTTCTTTGATTTAAAGACTTTATCTAGTTTAGGTTTTATAAAAATTGACGATACAGCTCAAGATTTAACAAAAAGAATCTGTAGTTTTTTTGAACTTGATTCCATTTATGAATACGAAAAGGAATTGAATGATGTTCTTTATAGTCGTACAAAAAGAACTTTTAGTGACAAAATGAAAGACTTTTGGATTAAGTCATCATATAAATATTTTGAATTAATAAATAATCCGAATGATTATTCTAGAAAAAGCCTTATTGATTTAATTCCTAAATTAAAACCTTACACACAAAATGTAGAGAAAGGCTTACTTACAATTTTTCAAGCATTATATAATATTGGTGTCACAGTTGTTTTTCAACCAATGCTTCCAAAAACACAGATACGAGGTGCTACCTTTTATATAAATGATAAACCTTGCATTGTAATTACGAATTTTAATAAGAACTATGCAACAATTTGGTTTT